>NZ_JBSOPZ010000020.1:0-129553 GCF_053763515.1 Streptomyces mabaensis | reverse complement strand
CGAGAGACCGAAGTGGCCTGACGTCTGGGGACGTTCGTCTGTACACAACTGGGGAGCTAAGGCCGTACGCCGACACGGTGTCCCATTCGAGTGCCGCGGCGTGGGGCGGGGTGAGGCCGCAGGCGGGGTCGGTGACCATGGCGGCTGCGGCGGATATGGGGGTGGCGCCACAGGACGGCTCTAGGCAGGTCGGGCGTGGCGGGTAGAGGCGTTCTTTGGCTGGGTCAATTGCCGTGTGATGACGGAGAGACCGGTATGTCAATGGCGCAAAGGGAGCTGTTCAAGGGAAAGTTAAGAACTGATAGAAGAATTGACAGTGTCCAGGGTTGCTTTGATGTATTGGCGAATCCCTGAAGGGGCAATCTCGCATGCCGCCGACGACGCGGGAGCTGGTGTTGGCCAGTGCTTCGGCCGCTCTTCTGCTGATTTTCGACAAGTGCTGCAAGAGCGACAAGACGCAGCGGTGGACGCTGAGCAAGATCGGTAAGACCCGGCCTGTACTCGCTCAAGAACAGCAAGTCGGCAAGTACCTGGACGTGACGGTCATCAGTATGTGGCGTAGCAAGGCAACATCGGGAAGGTGAACACGCCGAAGTCGAAGCGGTACCTGGAGAAGTGGAGCGGGGCGAAGCGGGCCTGGCAAGAGTGGGGCCAGTCCTGACCGGCCGGGCTGTGTCGGGTCCTCCCAGTGATATGGGAGGAATCAGGCGCTGAAGGCGGCGACGAGGAAGACCGGGTAGAGCACGCTGAGGGAACCGGTGGCGAGGCCGATGGCGCACTGGCCTCGGTTGAGCTTGTGGGCCAGGCCGAGGATGGCGAAGGTGATGGCGAGGCTGCCGGCCAGGAGCGGGATCGCGATTCCGATGAAGCCGGCGAACACTGCGGCGATCAGGGCGACGATGCCGAGGACGAGTGAGACGGGCCCGTAGAGGGTTGCGGGACTGTCGGTGGATCCGGTGGCCATGTCGGGTTCCTTGCTGGTGGGCGTCGACGTAGTCCGACACGCAGGAAAGCGGTTCCTGCACACGCTCCATCATGGCACTTTCCAAGAGTGCCCCGGCTCTGCACCGCGCGTATGGGCGCCTGTGAGATTAACCTCACGCACGGGCGTGGGGCTGCGGGTTTTCCGGTCATGGCATTGGGCGAGGCTGTCGTGGGTGTGGCGGCGGAGATACCCAAGGAGATGGGCATTCCGTTTGCGGTCGGTGATCAGGTGGATCTTCGATCCGGTCTTGCCGCGGTCGGATTCGGTCCGGTCAGCTGCCTGCAAGGACACCCTGCGGAGACGCCGCGTCCGACCCCGAGCAGGGGGGCCGGACGAGGCCATTACTCACGCGACAGACGGCATTGGGAAGCCTGGCGGCAGTGCATCCTCCCGGCACGCGCAGCACGGATCGACACACAGTACGTTGTGGGCGAGCACGGACAACACCGCGGCCTGCAAACGCGTCTGCTGCCCCAGCTTCTCCACGATCCGCGCGGTGTGCGCCTTCACCGTCCGCTCCGCGATACCCAGCTCTCGCGCCAACTCCCGGTTACCCAACCCCGTACCCAACAGGAGAAGGACTTCCTTCTCCCGGTCCGTCAGCCTTTTCAGCCTCCCGATCCCCCGCACCGGGTCAGCCCCGATTCGCCGGTAAGCACAAGCCGTATCTGCCGCATCGGACCGCTTGGTCATGGCTGGTCCTTCCTGATCCCGCTGTTCCCAGCAGAGCCCCGTGCCCTGGTGCCGCGGTGATCCACATCCAACCTAGCTTCCCGGACTGACAGGAGCACACCAGATATGGGGGGCTTCGAGGGCAATGCACCAAGCGACAGTTTTGGCCAACTTAGCGAATCCATAAACTCGTTGCTCGCTCCACCAAACACCACAGCCGCAGGGGGAAAACCGTGCACACGTGCACAGCCGCACAACCAAGCGTCGCCTCGCCGCCTTCGTCGACCGCTCGGGGAGACTGGCAGGGTCCTTCCGAGGGCAGTATCCGAGGAAGACCTCACTAGCATCGTCCCCTTGATGCTGAAGGAGAAGTCCCCTGTCTCGCCGGGGAAGTAGCCGCACCCACGACAGCATGCTCTGCTGTTCATACCGCGCTGCTGAACAGGCGTAGAGGACCGTCGCTTCCCAAGCCCCCCCAGGCCTCACCACGCGTGGTGACCGGCGCTCTGCTGGTCCGCCGCGCAGGAATTCGCCGCATCCACGCGGTTTGCCGACGTACTGAAGGCCGCGCCCGATCTGGAGTACCTGTCCTTCTACCCGCACGCGCCGGCGTGGGAGCTCGCCCGGCTTCCGGCGAGCACGTTGCCGTCCCCAAGCGAGGTGCCGACACCTGGATGAACCGGTACCCGCGCAACGGGTGATCGGGCGGGAACGTCCCTGCCAGTCGGAGTCGGGTGGCAAGTCGCCCTGGATGTTCATCCGCCGAGGACGGGTCGGGGGCCGGCGGCCGCTCGTCGCTTCGCACCTGCCGATCACGCACAAAGGCGACCCCGGCGGAGAGCGCCCAGCACAAAGCCACCCAGGAACGGATCATCGAGACCGCCGGGCGGTGCGGCCTGGACGCCGAGGCCGAGGTCTCTTGGTCAACCGGCACAGCGTCTCAGACGCCGTCGTCACCGGACCTGGTGGCCTCAGGATCGGCTGGGAGATCCAGTACCACCACCCAGCCCCCAGCGTGCACCGGCGCTCGGTCCAACGCCGTGGAGCACGGCATGACCCCCTGTGGGTGGCGAAGCACCGGACGGTTTCCCTGATCGACCGGGCACCGTGGGCACGGGTCGACGATATGCCGTGGAAGGACATCGCCGCCGCGATTCACGAGGACTGGTTCGTGCCCGCGCTATGCCTCCCGCAGCGGAAGCCCGTCCACATCGAGGAGCTAGTCTTGCAGAGCGCGACGGGCGAAAGCGTCCCGGTCTACGTGCCTAGCCGAGGGACGGCCGCGCCGGCTGGCACATGTGGGTGTCGGCGGACGACCGCGCGCTGTGGGAGGAGATCGTCGGCGAGAAGACTCCCCTTCCCGCAGCCCCGGACGAGGACGCTGACTACGTAATAACCTTCGCCGAGCAGGAGATCGACCGCATCTGCTGAGCGGGAGAAGAGGGCTGGTTCTCAGTGATGGCCGGCCCCTTCGTGATCTCGATCAGCCGACAGGCGGCTTCACGCTGCCTCGTATGCCAGTCCAGTGCTCCCGCGGCCCGCTGCGGATCACCGCCGTAGAGCGTGTCGCCGCCTCCGCCGCACTGGGATGCCCGCCGTGGGAGTTCGGTCTGTGTGCCGACTGCGGTCAGCTGATGCGGCGCTACGGGCGGAACGCCGCCATGTACTGCAGCGTGTGCCGGTCTGTCCTCAACGGGCGATAGCCGGGAACTGCAACCACACACGTCGATGGGCCCCACCGCAAGCGGTGGGGCCCATCGACATCGTGCCCGGTGAGGCACTGGCGGAGGATACGAGATTCGAACTCGTGAGGGGTTGCCCCCAACACGCTTTCCAAGTCTGTTGGTGGTCCCAGGGGCTGCGGACTGGACCGCTCACCTGCGTTCATGGGCGTCCGGCCGTGGCAACGGCTACCAGCTTCGGTCTCGCCTGAACGGCCGCGAACTGCGCTGAATGAGACGGAAACTGAGACGGGCGGCAGGGCCGACTCGCTAGCATCCTCTGTGAGGAGGGCCCATGGCACTGGTCCGCAAGGGCACACGAGACGACGCTGTCATGGCCAGGGGCGCATGATGGAACAGCTTCAAAAGCTCGTGATTCGCTACGGCGATTGCGAACAGAAGCCAGTGCGCTTCCGCCCGGGAACATGGCACTCACGGCTGGAGCCGCACGGAGCGGCGCACGTACTCGATATCGGCGTTGGATGTGCGAACGGGCAGAGCGGTGACCGTCTCATTAGCCGGGACGACTTGGCCGACCTCCGTGACCGCGTTGGCGACGGTAACGACAGCCTGAGGGACCTGTTCGTAGCCGTCATGATCTGGGGCTCGGGCACCACGAACGGACGCGGGCCGCGGTACACCGAAGCGGCCCTGTCCGATGCCCGCATGCCCGATGTCCTCCGGACCACGCGCGAAGCGGTCCGAGACGGCGACCTTAGCGGGGCCTACCGGCAGTTCGTCCTCAACGGGGTGGGGCGGTCCTTCTTCACGAAGTGGTTCGCGGCCGTGGACGAACGCGATGCCACGTGTGACCGGGCCTTGATCCTCGACGATCGGGTCTTTCGTTCGCTGAACGCCCTCGGGTGGTCCAGTTGGAAGGCTGCCGGCACTCGCCATTGGCCGACCCGATACGCCACCTACGTCAGCTCCATGCACGGTTGGGCCGTGTCTCTGGGAGTCACGGCGGACTGGCTCGAGTGGCTCCTCTTCCATTTGAACGGTCGCGTAGACGAGCCCTGAGCCTGGGAATCGGGCTCTCCCTGGCACCCGCTGTTGACCGTGGTTTACCGACCTGTCGGGCACGCATCGGGCACGGCCGTGAGCACCGACATGAGGAGTTCGGCTGCTGCTCGCGGATGCCGTGGCAGCCATGCTGGACTCCTGTCATCCACCGTCGTTGATATCCGTTGTGGATGTCGTCCGCCGCCGGTCCGTGAACGGTCGCCGATGGACTGAGGAGACATCGATGCCCGGCTCCGGAGCCCTGCTGAAAGTCACGTAGACGGGATACTCGGGGTAGCCGACTTCCTGGTTCAGGAAGGCATCCACGTAGTGGTTTGCGAACCGGTGCATGTACTGGATGAAGAGCCCCAGCTCCTCATCCGACAGCCGCTCGTCGTGCCTTTCGTTGTGCACCTGAACCTCCCCCGTCACCGGTTGATGGGAATCTCGTAGACGATCTCGCAGAGGGCGGTGGGGACGACGATGTCCGCCGTCTCCACGGGCCGCCCTTCGTCGCTGTAGTACGTCCGCCGGATGTGAGTGACGAGAGCGGCCTTCTGGATCCCGAGCAGTGATGCCTCCTCGGCGGTCGCCTGTCGCGGCTCAGGCTGCTCGACGGCGTGGCTGACCGTGATGCCGATCTCGGCCATCCGGTTCACGACGCCAGCCCCAGCGTGGGGCCCGCCCTCGGGAAGGACGACGAGGGTCCCCCCGGTGAGGTCGTACGGCTCCCAACTCGTCGACAACTGCACTGGCTGACCGTTGGCAAGGAACTCGTAGACGGTCCGGACACACAGGTCGCCCTCGGAGACCCCGAGCCGAGCCGCGATCTCCGTGGACGCCGGAGCCTTCGCATCGGTCCGGCTCTCCCAGCCACCGTGCTTCCCCACGGCCTTCATGTCCGCGCGGAAGGGAGATCCGTCAGGCTGCTCTCGCGCCGCGGAGCGAACCATCCGTACCCGCTGCCGGGGCTCGGCCACACACGTTCCGGACCCGGCCCGCCCCTCCAGCACCCCTTGGGAGACGAGGAGCTCTTGCGCGCGACGGACGACGTTCTCGCCCACACCGCACTCCTGGGCGATCTGGGCCCGGGCGGGAAGCCGATCTCCGGGCATCCACTCGTGCTCCGCGATCCGCCGACGGAGTTCGTCGGCGATGCGCAGGTAGGGCGGCTGCTCAGGCATATGGAAAATCTAGTTGTCGACGGGATATGAGGGTGCGGCCGAATTTGCGCCAGGCTTCGGACATCGTCGTGTCTCTAATTGCTGGCGCGGGGGCGATTGAAGCCATGAATCCAGGCGAAGGAGTTCCATTGGCGGGGCCGCCTCAAAAATTATGCAGTCAGCTCATCAACGTTGCGAGCAGCTTCTGATAGCCGCCACTGCAGAATTCTTCATTTCTTGATAGGGCGCGGTAAAGTGCCGCCTTCCAGTAATTCATGCCCTTTCTTTCAGCCCCTCGAGCCAAGGCGCCGAGGATCGATCGAAGCCCCGAATCGCCCAAGGAATAATACGTTTCATCGTACAGGTCGACTTGATCCGTTAGCTCGGCCACGGCCTCCATTTGATAGAAATCGAAAAGGTCAAGTGTATCGAATTGCCTCTTGACTCTCTCGAAGGTGAGGTTGTCAATCTCATCGGTGGGGTGCAAGGAATATCTGATCGAGACGGTGTTGTCGACATCTATCTCCGCGAATAGTACTTCTGTGTCCGGGAATTCGTCGAAGTATGCGTGAAACATGAGCAACCCGTCAGCCCTGTCGCACTCGTCGCCCTTTAGTCGATTGCATCTTTCGCAAACAGGGACAAGGTTGTCGGCTAGAATTGAATATTCCGGGAAATGATTCTTTGGGAGGAAGTGATCGAGTGCGCAGACCTGGGCTCTTTCGCACAGCGGGCACCGAGAGTTGCGGGACAGCGCTGTCAGGAAGATTGAGTTCCTAAGATCTTCCAGGGGCCGCCCCCTGTCCAGAAGTGCGTAATTACCCAGAAGGGCTTTGGTGAGCGCATCGGAACCGTTGGCAAGTGACGTGAACCGGCGAATATCCCGCAGTACGTCCTCGTAGTCGCCGTAGGAGTTGATGATTCCCGCGCGCGCATCCATGAGTACCCGTCGAGAGGACGGACGTCTCCGACTCATAGCGAGGTCGAGATCGGCCAGGAGGTCTCTGTCCGGGCGGGGAAGCCGAATCATCTTCCGGGCCGATCACTACGGATGCTCGTCAGGTAAGAAATGGACTGCGCGCTCATCTCGCCGTCGAACAATTCCATGATCTCATCTAGGGGAAGACTCTCCTGCATAGACCGGAGAGTTGAGTGATAGTCAGTCGCGCTGCTGTCCAAGTTGAATACGTGACGTGTGAGCAGTCCTACATTTTCTGCGAAAGTTTCGATCTCCGGGGTGGCAACGAATGTGAGATCTCCGAATCGCTGCAGGACTCTGACGTAGCGTCTGGGGACTTCTTGGAGGAGGACTGGGGAGTGCGTCGCCATTACGGCGTAGGAGTCGAACTGATCCAGGGATACGTTGATGCTCTTGAGTAGGGCGGCCAGGAGAGGAGGGTGCAGGTGGGATTCGGGTTCGTCGATCAGAACCAATGATCCGGGCTCCAGGTGGGCCACAAGCTGCACGACAATGTTGAGCACGAGTTTGTGCCCGGTGCTGAGGGTCGAAAAGGAATCCCGCCACGAATTGTTGTCGAAATCGAAGGTGTCTGAGAGCTCGACCCGTTTGAACGAGGGCTCTCGGCTCAGGGGAGAGAGGGCTGCCACCAGTCTCTGCCTACGCTCGGGCGTGCTGGCCCTGACGAGGGCAGACATGATGTCAGTCTGGATCTCCTCGGCGCCCTTGAGCGACCCGGTGCGGGGCGCGTCCGAACCAATCCTGCGGTCGTATCTCCGAAGGCCGCAGTAGGTATATCCGGAGACCTCTCCGCTGGATTCCAGCCGATCCTCTTCCTGTCGGTTCTTCCCAGGCAGGTCGAACGTGTCAAAAGCGCTGTAAGAGATGGCTATGACCGAGGAGAATCGTGGCGCACCGACCCTTTCGGGGAATTCTCCATACCGCTGGACGAAGCTCTCGTCGGCTCGGTCGGTGTGGTCTGCATGCGCAGTGTTGGCCAGGTTGGCTAGGAGCTGTGTTTTTCCGCATCCGTTGTAACCCACGACGACATTGATGCGGCCAGGTAGGGGGTGGCGGTCCGCGAAACCAAAGCGAATGGAGAAGGATTCCCCTCCCACACTCGTTCTGAACGTGAAAGCGAGCGCGCTGTCCCGCGGGGCTGTCGCTCCTCCGAACAGGGCTGTGGCGTCTCTCAGCGCGAGTTCGGCATTCCCGTAGCGCAGAAGTGAGGCGGCCATCGCCGGCTCGTTGGCGAACGTTTCTCTGAGCGAGGGGTCGAAGGCGATGTCGCGGAGCCCGGACAGAATACTGTCGCGCAATTCACTGGGAAGTCCGTGCAGCGCTTCGTAGTAGGAAAATGCCTGCCCGAGTGAGCAGTAACTGTCATCGAGCTGGACGAAATTGCCGGGGATCTCCGTGGCGCCGCCGCGCTGTCCTCTTTTGATGATTTTGACGGATCCCAGGTCGATTGACGCCTCTGTTCGAGATGGATAGAGATAGGCGTCGAACATAGTTTCGAATCCGAAATCATTCCAGAGGTCACGCCGGAGAACGAGTGCCGGAAGACTGGACGGCACGGTGAAGCCCGCGTTGCGAGGCACTACAAGAAAATGCATCAGCGTACTCCAGTCGTGTGTTCCCTGCGCCCGGCCATGGATCTGGGGCTTCTTTGAGTGGCGCCGGCAGTGCATCTCGGGCAGAACCGGTAAGAGCGAACAGCTAGGTACGCGAGCCCGGTGGAGCCGGCGGCAGCGGGTAGGGGAACAGAAAGGTGGCCCTGCCCGCTGCTCGGCCGGTCAGTCAAAGAGACTCTGTAGTCTCGACTCGATCCAGCCGGGCCGTCGAAGCAGCTCGAATGTATCGACCGCGACGACTGCGCGCTGTGGCGGTTCGCTGCCCAGCACCGGGTTCTCGAAGGACTCGAACACCTCAAAGTCCTCCGCCTCCAGCGATGCCAGCGCTCCGGCCACACGCTTCGAGCGGACGGGACCGGTCCAGGACTCGAGAGGATGGGTGATGAGGACAGCGAGATCCTCGTGCTGAGTGTCTTTCAGGACTGGCAAGCCATGGGAGAAATCGGCCTTCCAATGCGAGAAGCTTCTGGCGAACTGCTCGGCGCGCTGGAACGCATAGACCTCCTCGGCGGCGAAGTCCAGGTTCTCCCCGTCGAGCAGTTCGACCATCTGCATGGCAAGGCGCCAATCGAGCAGCGGGTGATAGGCGCTGTTGCTGTAGTCCCGCAGGCAGTCGTAGCAGGACGAGTCGCACGGCGCGGCCACCAAGCTGCCAGAGCGGTGGCGGGTGAGATCGGCCGCGACCTCACGCGCGGCGAGCAGGAATTCGGCAGGGCGCTTCCCCAGCCAGGTCGAATATCCGGCACCGTTCTCCAGTGTGTCCGAGAGGAAGACTTGTGCCTGGACACTGCCCTCCTCTTCTCCCCGCACGGGGTACAAACCCGCCGAGAGCTCTCGTCCGTCGATGTCCAGTAGTCTGACGGCAGCGAGCTTGAAAACCGTACCGAGCGAGAGCCAAGCGGCCCGTGCGGCCATGCGTCTCGGGTCGAGAGCCAGATCGGCGGGTTGATCGCGGAGGCCGACCAGGAGAACGTCGGTCAATTTTGACGAGGCCAGTGCCAGCTTCTCCTCGTTGCTGACTGAAGGCTTGGCGGGCAGGCCCAGATCTCTCGCTCGGTCGGCATCGGCCAGGAGTTTCGTGTCCAGGAGACCGTCGTGTCCCCTGACCTTGCCGAACTGGTATCCCTCACCGGTTCCCGCGTTGACCACCACGATGCGTCCCTCGCCGCTCCTGAATTCAGCTGCCTTAGTCCAGCGTGGAACTAGTGCTGATGTGGTGTCGAGGGTGAGGCGCGCGGAGAACGCGCGTGGTGTGAACTCGAAGGTGCCGTCGTAGTCCTGAGCCTGGTAGCTGGTGCGAAATCCGAGCGGCTGACACGATGGGAGCACCCGGTAGTCGCCAGTGTCTCCCGTGGTGGCCTCACACACCGGACACGCATGCTCGGATTCGCCGAGGTTGACGGAGAGGCACTTTGCGCAGATGCCCACCGTGAGACGATCACCGTCCGGGGCCTTGCCGGGTAGCCACTGTCCGCCGGCGGGCTCGTACGTCACGAGGCCGACCGCCGTGTGCAACGCCTTGTCCTTGACTACTTCGCCGCCAGGTGCCCATTCCGAGATGGCGATGTCGATGTCCCGGTCGATGACATCAGTGAGTTCCGGTCCGTGAGGCTTCTGATGGTGCAGGTTGCGGACCCGGGTGGGGAACCCGAACATGGGGAGCACCCCGTGCTCCGCGAGCGACTGACTGAGCGGACCAGCGTCCGGCGCGTTCGCCGCCACCTCCTCGATCTCGGCATAGAGGGCGGAAGTGGCCCAGGAAACCAGACTATCCACTGAGGGCGCGTCGAGAGACGCCCCTTGCGCGAGAACCTGGCCCGCGTGTCTCTTCGCGGCGTCGTTTCCGACCAGCCAGGTACGGATACCATCCCGAACCTGCGACCACCCACTGACTGTGCCGAAGGGCCCGTGGACATTGCGTCCCGGATCCCAGTCGGGCGTTCCCTCGACTGACCGGAAGGCGAGAGTCAGCAGGCTTGCGGCGTAGCAGCGGCGCAGGATCTCCAGGCGATCGAGATCCACGTATGGGCTCGGCGAGGGGTCGCCGGTGATGCGATCGGGGTGTTGGAAGTAGTGATCGTCATGAGTCCTGGTTCCACGGCAGAGGGTCAGGGCGATGGACAGGTGGTCGAGCCGCCGGCCGGCCCGGCCCACACGCTGCTGGTAGTTAAAGCGCTGTGGTGGCATGTTCGCCATGACCACCGCGCGGAGCGCGCCGATGTCGACGCCGGCCTCCATCGTGGTGGTGACACTGAGCAAGTCGACCTCATCGACCAGTTCGATGTCCTTTCCGCTCAGGAAGACCGACTGGAAGAGGGCTTGCCGGGCCTGCGCGTCGTCGTCGTCGGTCTGGCCCGTCAGCTCTTCGCAGTGGAGCCTGAAGGGGAGCCCAGCTTCGCGGGCCAGGAAGGTGTAGTAGTCCCCCAGAGTGACGGAACCCGGGTCGAGGGGTTCGGCGACGAGATGTGAGCTGCGGCAGAAGGCACAAACGCCCGCGGAGCCTTGCAGGTGCCTTCTGGTGCAGCGTTCGCAGCGCCATTGTGTCCCGCCAGCCAGGACGATCCTGATCTTCTGCCCCTCGATCCGGGGCTCCGCGTCGCTCAGACCCAGGGCATTCTTGACCTCCTGAACCAGTGCGTCCGGGAAGACATGATGACGCTGTGCGACGGCGGTGATGTATTTCCTCGCCGCCGTGTGCAGATTCGCCGGTGGCTCAGGCCTCTGCTCCTGGAACTGGCGGCGCACACCCAACAGCCTCAGGGCGGACAGGCATACCTCGCGGAACACCTCGGCATCCAGCAAACGACTCTTGAAGGTGAGGTCCTGTACGGCATGGCCGATGCCGAGCGACTCCAGGTCGCGGCCGCCCCCCGCGAAGACCGCCTGCTGGACCTGGGCCTGCACTGTCCGGTGGATTTCGGAGCTGAGAACGCGGAGATCGTTGGTGAGGCCACCATCGGGCCGCGGGATCGGGCCGCCAGGGGGCCAGTCGTAGAGTTTGGTCCAGCTCCGTGACTCGGTGCTTTCGCTCAGCGAATGAGCGGGTCCACCGGGATGCACCCCGTATGCGACCGCTTGCGCGCTGACTCCGTTGCCGAGTTCGACAAGCGTCGGGCCCCTGTTCTTGGCCCGGTAGTCCGTCAGTACGCGTTTGTGCTCGGGAGTGAGGCTGTTATGGGCCATGGCGACCACCGCTGGAACCAGATCGGGTGAACCTGTTGTAGCGAGCTGGGCCAGTGCCGCCTGGCCTTCCGGGTTCCCGTTGATGAACTCTGCGGCCAGGGCCACAAGATCCTTCGGATGGTCGAGGGTGGCGATCACGAGCTGTCTGACCATGTCTTGATAGTGCGATCGTTCCAGGCCCGCCGAGATGCGGGCCGCGTCCTGTCGGCTGTCTGAGAAGACGACGATCTTCGTCTGCAGCTGCCTCTTGAGGGCATCGGTCAGTACCTGGTTGGACTTCTCAAAACCTGTACCCATGGTGCGGATGGGAGACCTAGACCGCGACGGGTCCTCGAACTGGCGGACATTCTTGAAGATCTCCTTGTCCTCCCCGCAACAGGGGCAGACCGTGGGAAAGGCGCGAACCTTCCCGAGGTGGCCGTGCGGCTGGCTCTGTGCCACCAGCAGGTATCCGTTGTTCTTCTCGTCTGGGCGGCTGCTGCCAACCTTGCCGCTTGCGGGATCCAGCATGGCCGGAACAAACGTGAACGTGTATTCCGGCCGATTCCTCGCCCCCGGTCGGCCACCTTTGTGTTTGTGCGGCGATACGTCGAGATCAGAGCGTTCTCCCACGGTGGGCAGGAAGACGCTGTACACATCGGCGGTGCGATCGAAGCGCGCTTTGTCCGGGAGGGATTCGAGATCGGTAGCGGTGGAGACCAGATAGCGCCTGGTGGGGTCATGGCCTATAACCGGAGAATTGAATCCGCCGAGGAAGACCTCTCCGCACGTGTCGCAATACAGCAACTCCAGGACACGCCCACCGCATTCACAGGCGTACCTGGGCCGACTGTAGAGCTTTCCGACCAGCCGGTCGGTCGGCGACTCTACGGTGCGCGGCCGGACCTCCGAGCAGTTGCGATCCGCGCAAGCCCACATGCCGGTGACGTTTCGGAAGAACAGGTGAAGCCGGAATCGTGAGCCGGCGTCTGCCTCCCCGTCGAGGCGTGAAATTAGTGCGTCGGTGGCGTCCAGCGCTTCATCGGGTGCGAGGCCGGGAAAGAGCCTGGCGGCCACCTCAGGCAGCGGTTTCGCCCGGAGGGAATCGTCCTCGTCGCTCGCTCTGAATGCGGCCTGGAGTGCCTCATACCGGTCAGGAATCGGTGGCAGGGGTTCCGCTCCTTGACCGACGGTGTCCGCCCAGGGCATGAGATCCGTCCGGCCCTTGTTTTGAACGCGTTCACCGGCCAGCACTGAGAAGCGGTCGACCGACCGCCCGAAGAAGTCGCTCAGAAACTTCCGGTCTACTGGGTTCTCCGGGTCCATGGAGGCGGAGGTGGCGATCACGGACAGCTGGTCGGAGTCGGTGGACAGCCCGAGCCGGTCGATGAGCTTGCGCAGGAGGTAGGAGACCTCGGTGCCCTGAGTCCCCCTGTACATGTGGAGTTCGTCCACGACCAGGCTGAATACGTTGTCTTTGGAACTGTTCAGCCAGTTGCGGGTCCGATCGAAGATGGGATCCTCGTCTCGGCGCATGAGCATGATGTTGAGCATGCTGTAGTTGGTGATGAGGATGTCCGGCGGAGCGACCTGCATGTCCCAGCGAGAACGCATCTCGGCCCCGAAGGGGCGCTGGAGGAAGTAGCGGGCTTCCTCATCCTTCACCTTGCCGTCCGCGATGCGCTGTTCTAGCTGGTGGCTTCGGTCCTCCATCGAGGCCAGAGTCCTGCGCAATTCCTTCATTTTGGATGAGTTCGGCTTGGAGGCTAGTTCCAGCGGGCCGGCGACCGGGGTGCGGCCGGTGTAGCGTCCGAAGTGGAAGCGGTTGCCGCCACGGTGCCTGTCGAACCAGCCGCGTACGTCCGGTGCGTCCAGGCTGCGTCGCAACCTGATCAGCTGGTCCTCTACCAGCGCGTTCATCGGATAGAGGAACATGGCTCGCATGGCCGCGGGCCGACTGCTGTCGTGGCGTTGGGCCTGCCAGTCCCGTGATGTGCGCCACCAGGGCCGCTGCGCATCCTGGGGCCCCGCCGCTGCCCACCTACGTGATTCAGCAGTCAGTCTGGCTAGCACCGGGACGAGGAAGGCTTCGGTCTTTCCGGAACCGGTTCCGGACGTCACTACGATGTCCCGGCCCTGTCCGTTTGATCTCAGCGCGTCCGCCTGGTGGGTGTAGAGCTTGGAGATTCCCTGGAGCAGACCGGCTCCCAGAAGTCCGGCGAACTCCGGAAGCCCTATCTCCGCCGTCAGCTCTTCCAGGGTCTGGGTTGTCTGCACGTATTGGGGCAACAGCTCCAGGTACGGCTCCTGGAAGAGGACCCCGGGAGTGCGGAGCAGTGTTCTGAGTTCCTCGCCCACCGATGAGTCGCGAAGGGAGTAGGCGGTGTCGTAGTACCGCTGGAAGTACTCGGCGAGTTGGCCGTGGACGGCTGACGGAGAGATGCCAGACATGAAGGTCCTCACGGGGTCCGGATTCAGGGGACGAGTTGAAGCTTCTGGTATAGCGATTCGGCTACTTGTCTGGCGAATGGCTCGTCAATGTTCACGTATTTGACGTAGCCCTTATGTTCAAGAATCGGCTGTCGGTCAGACCCTGTCTGCGGGTTGAGCGTGGTGAGTTGTGGCAGCAGCCCGCTGCGCAGTATGGCGGCGCGGGCGTGGAGATGCGGTAGCTGCATGCGTTTCGGGGCATAGAGTTCCCGCCTCAGGGCGTTGTACCGCAGCACCCAGCGTTCTGCGCGCGCAAGTTCGGCGTACATCACCGTGCGCTTGTCGGCGATGAAGCCGCTCATGCCGATCCAGTAGATATAGCGGTGGGTGTTGTAGCGCTGATATCGGTAGGCGCCGTGGAGAGGCGGCTCGCCGTGGCCTTCGACATCTGTCCAGATGTCACTTCCTCCCTCGGACATCCTCTGCGGCTCGATGCCGCCAGGCCCCCGCTGTACGCCTTGCTCACTGAGCATTTCCTGGAAGCGGGGCAGGCGCAGGGCGAGTTGATCGGCGGCGCGGTCCTCGAAGGCGATACCGAGTGCCTCGCAGAGAGCGCGACAGTCCTCAGGATCCGCCATTGTCACCATTCGCGCCGACGGGCCGTCGGCCTGCCGAAGCGGCGGAATCGGCACCACGGACTGCGCGAGGGTGGCGACGTTGGCGTTGGGGTCCTCATGTAGCCGTTCCAGTCGCTGCATGAGCCAGAGCGGCCTTTGTCCCACCAGGAGCGCGTGCCCTCCGGAATTGGGCATGGTGGTGAGGACCGGTGGCGTCACACTCCAGGTCCGGGCCTCCCAGTCCACTTCGGCGTGACCGAGAACCTGCAGGTTGTACAGCGCGATGCGCCAGTCCGGCGCGGAATTTTCCTGCTTGCTCTTCTCCAGCCATGCGTACGTGTCGCGGAAGGCATCGAGGCTCCCGGCGCCGCGTTCGGAGCACCACAGGAGCAGCTCGTCGTGCACAGTTCACTTCCCTGCCGTGTAGTCGGTCCAGTCTTGTGCGCAAGCCACCGCGGTGGTGGTGATGTTTCCCGAGGTCAACCTGTGCCAGTCAGCTTGGCTGAGAAATCGCCAGCTCCCTGAAGGTGCGCCATGCGTGCCGGATTGGACGACCGGGGCTCGCCGGACCCTGGCGTTCCGGGAACTAGTCACCTGGAGCAGCCATAGAGCTTGGAACGGCAGAGCATCGAGCAGCGGTTCGATGTCGACCGCGTGGGGCACGTGGTCCATGGTGGCGATCCAGGCTGGCGCTTCGGGGACGAGCTGGGCAGCGAGGCGATTTTCCCCCAGGGCGTAGATCAGGCCGCCGAGACGGAGGAGGCTCATTGAAGGAAGCGGGTCGCGCTGGTAGCTACCGAAGAACGAGCCGGACAAATGGCCGGGCGGTAGCCAGGGGGCGCGCGCCGACGGACTTGCCGCGTTCTGGATTTTGCTGGGGATGGTGGCCAGCTTGTCGCTCCTTGGAGGGAGCGCTAGCAGTGGCAGGGCAACGCTCTCCCGGTACCGCTCGACCAGGGTGAAGGTGAGTTTGCGATTCCCGACCTCGATCTGGTGCTCGCCAACGGAGTGCACCAGATCCGCCAGCCGGATCGTGATCGTGTCTGTTGCAGCCGGGGAAACCGGGGGCAAGGGCACCCCGTTGACGGTAACAGTGGGCGGATGGCTATCGGGAGTCGCCGGCAGAACCAGGTCGGGCGCGTACCCGAGGAGGAAGGTCTGCCTGCCGCCATCAATGCGGAGGCCGCCGGACAGGCGGGCCAACTGCTGGTGCAGCGGGGCCAGCGGGCCGACGATGCCCGAGACTCTCGCGGATCGAGTCGGTGTGTAGCCGCTGAACAACGTCCAGCCGGGCGGCACTTGAACCCTGCGGGGTCGGCGGACAGTGTCTGATCCACAGGCGAGCATCACCGCCTCGGCCTGCGCTGCGCTGGAATTCTTCACCAGTACCCGATGCGGCACCCCGATTTCCGCTGTATTGACGGACGTCCACTTCCCGACCAGGTCGTTGGCCTGGAGGACGTAGAGGTCGCGGGCGGGGAGGGTCAGCGTGGCAGCGTCGGAGGCCAGTTCGAGAGCCGATCCCGGATTGAGCTTCTGGTCCGGAGGTGCGAGAGGCAACCATTCCGCGCCCGAGGGAACCCTGATGACGTCGCCGCTCAGATTGAGCGATTCGAGACGGAGGTGGGAGGGGATGCGGGCTGCGATGCCGTACGGGAAACCGCCGGCGTCGGTCGTGAGAGACAAGGGCACACACGGCAGGCCAGCGGCGTTTCTCGGGAGTCCGTCGTAGTGGGTAAGTTCCTGCTGCAGGATGCTCGCCAGGATCGGTCGCAACTCTGTGGATGCCAGAGCGCGCTGGATTCGCGGGCTGGGGCGATTGAGCCGTACCCACTCCTGGAACCGGGCGAGGAGTTCCGCTTCGGGGACGGAGTCTCCCGGCTGCGCTCCGATTGCTGACAGGAACAATCCGACTTGCACGCGGTCGGATCCGACCAGAACGGCTTGGGACAGGGACCAGCCGATGTTGACCTGGGTCGGATGGGGGATAGCGGAGGGGAGGCCGCGGCGGCCCCCCTCATGTTCGGTCAGCCACCATTTCAGGTGACCCCACAGGGTGGGGACGATCACGTCGTAGCCATCCGGCATGCCGGAGCCCTCGTACAGGCCGAGGAGTTCGCGGAGCGGGCCGTAGTAGGAGAACCTGCCGCCCACGGTGCCCCCGGAGCGGTTCATCCGGGCGGCGGCGAGCACGGTCGACGCGAGCACGGCGATGAACGGCGGAGTACCGACAGCCCCGTTCCGTCGCCACTGGCGAGCGCGGGAAGCAATGCCTTCGAAGGGGCCGCGGCCGAAGACTACGCTTCTGATGGCGGCCCGGAAGTCGTCAGCGGCAGCCGGGAGAGCTACGGCGACCTTGGTTCGACTGGTCAGCAGGTCGGCCAACAAGGCATCATCCACTGACAGGTACACAGGGGTTGCCGCTTCGCGGGTGGCGAAGAAGTGCTCCGCGAGCGTCCTGTTCCAACCGTCATAGTCCATGGGCAACCCCCTAATTGCGTAGGAAGAAGTTAGCCCATCGGTGGGACATTGGTCGCTTTTCGAACGTGTGTTGGATGCTGCCTGCGGCTGGAGTCCGGGCAGCTGCCGGACTGCCTTGACAATCGAGGTTTTCTCCGGTGAGCTCCCTATGTCAAGACTCTGAGCAGATCAACTTCAGGGAGTGCCTCCGTTGACCGCCGCACGATCGTCAGCCCAACTCCGGCCCATGGGGAAGGTGCTTTCTCTCTTCACCGGAGCGGGCGGTCTTGACGTAGGTCTGGAACGGGCGGGGCTGGACACCGTCGCGTGCGTCGAACTCGACGCCGACGCCAGGTCCGTACTCGCGGCCAATCGGCCGGGATGGGCCCTGCTCGGTGATGGAGACGTCAACACGGTTGCCCAGCAGCTCGTTCCCCGGGCACTGGGCATGAAGCCGGGCGAGCTCGAACTCATCGCAGGGGGACCGCCGTGTCAGCCTTTCTCCAAGGCCGCGCAGTGGGCTTCGACGGCCCGCAGCGGCATGCAGGACGACCGGGCCAAGTGTGTTCACGGGATGCTCGACTTGGTGGAGAGTTTCCTCCCGAAGGCATTGCTCATCGAGAACGTCGAGGGATTTCTGCGAGGCAACGACAACGCCTCTGAGGTCATCGAGGAGGGACTCGCGGGCATCAATGACCGGCATGGCACTTCCTACCGGCTGGTGGCCGAGGTCGTCGACGCGGCCGACTTCGGGGTTCCACAGCGCCGGCGCCGGGCCATCGGCATCGCCTACCGGGACGGTGCGGAGGTCCACCTGCCGGAGGCCAGCCACGCGGACAACCCGATGCGGGCCTGGGATGTGCTCTGGGATCTCGAAGAGAACGAGAAGCCTCCAGCCACAGGGCAATGGGCTGCGTTGTTGCCGTCCATCCCCGAAGGTGGCAACTACCTCCATCTCACGGCCCGTGGTGACGGAGAGGAACTCTTCGGCTGGCGAACCCGGTACTGGTCGTTTCTGCTGAAGCTGGCCAAGGATCGGCCGTCCTGGACCTTGCCGGCGTCTCCCGGACCTAGTACTGGGCCGTTCCACTGGGACAATCGGCCCCTGTCCGTTCGGGAGCAGATGCGCTTGCAGACCTTCCCTGACGAATGGTGCATCGACCACCCGTTCCGCGCTGGCCGACGGATGGTGGGTAACGCGACGCCCCCGCTCCTTGCAGAGGTGTTGGGGCGGACAATCGTAGGAGACCTTGAACTGGGCGAGGCTTCAGCCAGGACTCGCCTCTTGGGGGGACCGCCTTCTTTGTTGCCCGTGCGTCAACTGAGGGTCCCGCGTGCCGTCGCGCCCGTTCCAATACCCGAGGCGTACCTACCGCAGGTGGGTGCCAAGGAGGCTCATCCAGGCGAGGGGGTTGGACCTTCGCCCCGGCGGTTTGCGACGAAGGGTTGACCTGCCCATAGCCTGTTGCAGGTGAACCTTCATCGGAGGAGGGCCCACTCGGCTCGCGCCTAGACGACGTGCTGTGTCGGGTGCAACGAATGATGCGGATCATCACCGTGAGGACCCGGGAGGCCGGTGACGGCTGACCCTGCCCTATGTCCTGGTACCCCCGTAACTCGTAGAGCGCGTGGACCTTCCCGCTGCCAGCCGCCGGGTTGACCACGAGCGTGATGTACGGCTCGTCGCGTGTGGTGAGCGACCTCAGTTCGAACTTGGTCTCTTCGTATACGGCGTGCACGGTACAGCGCGGGCGGCGGAGCGGCTTTGGGCTGGAGCTGCTTTGGCGCGAGTGATCATGGCCCCGTAAGCTTCCGGCGCGTCGGGCAGTCTGTGGACCTGCCCGGTGAGGCACGACGTTGGGGCCATGATCTTCGAGGCTCGCGCCAAAGGGGCTGCCTAAAGCCGTGGAGCCGACCGCCCCAGCCGCGATGTACCCCTTCTCTGACGTCAGGTGGCTGAACGCCATAAGCGCGGTACGGGCGTCGGCCGGGCTGGAGCGGGGCGGAGACAGGAGCGCAGGCCCGGCCGGGGGCCGGGCCGCGCGCGGTGAGCGGAGCGAGCCGCCTTGAACCCGTAAAGAAAGTTGTTACTCAGGCCTCAGATGAGATGCGCCAGAGTGGGGCTGCGTATTGCTCCGGGCGGTTGCTGATCAGGAGAGCTCTCAGGTCCTCGCGTTGCTTGCCGCTGAGGCCAAGGGCCTCTGTGATCCGGCGGAACGTCGTGTGGCTGACTCCGCGGGAGCGGGCTTCGGCCTCGAACAGGTCGAGTCGGCGGAGCGTGGCTTCCGGATCGAGCTCTTGCTCAGGCTGGCTGCCCAGCCAACTGGCCTTGTTGCGCTCGTAGTCGATCTCCGAGTACCCGCAGATCTCGCGGCTGTGCTGCTCGGCCTCGTCGAGCGATTCCGTCGACAGAAGGGCTCGTGCCAGCTCGTTCCGTTGGAGGGCGTCGTCCAGGTCCGCTTCGTGGACCGTGGGCCCTTCGTCGGTGAGAGGGACTGGCAGGCCGGCGTCCCTGACTTCGCACAGGCCGCGGATGCCTCGGGCTGTCGCCGCGAGCATCGCTGTTGCTTCGGACGGATGCCACTCCAGTACGGAGCTGACCGGCTGGACGTGCTCGGCAGTGAGCGTCAGGACAGATGCGCCCATGCGGTCGCGCAGATCCTCGGCCGGGACTTCACCGTCCAGGCCGGGGCCGGCGACCAGGAGCCGGACTGGGGCGTTGAGTTGGCAGCATGCGGCGAGCGTGAGGGCGTCCGCGAGTGGACTGCGGAGCGTGGGCTCGTCGCCCTTGGCGAGGATGTCTCCGCCGACGTCCAGAAGGTCGATGGACTCAGGGGCCAGGTGCTGGACGAGCTCTTCGAGCTGGCGCGTGATGCCCTCGGCACCATGGTGCGGATCGATCAGGGCGAGGGTCTGCGGGAGTTCTGCGGCGAGACGAGGAAGCGTAGATCCTGCGGGGGCGATTGGCTTCGCGTCGGCCGGCACGGCCTGGACGCTTCGGGTGATGGGGCGCAGGCCTGTGAAGCTGGCCGGGCCTCGTGGACCTGGCACGGGGTCGATCAGCAGTCTGTCCCACGCGTAGGTGAGGACGACCGCCGGACTCTCGTCGCCGTAGAGGGCGGCGTCCAGCATTGCGGCGGCGACAGCGTCGCCCCCTCCACCTGCAGCCACGATCAAGCGCGTCACCCGCGTCAGCGTACGGGTTCCGGACATGGCCACTCACCCTATAGTGGCTAGAGGTAATAGCCACTTAGGCAAGGGGCTCGGATGCCGAAGATTGAAGAGACCCAGCCCAAGTACCTGCAGATCGCGCATCACATCCGCGATCAGATCTTGCGCGGTGACTTGCGGCCGGGTGATGAGGTTCCGTCCGAAAGGCAGCTGGCGGCCGACTGGAACGTGTCGCGGCCGACGGCGGCGCGGTCCCTGGAGGCGCTGAGCCATCAGGGCTTGGTGGAGAAGCGGCAAGGGTCGGGCACCTACGTGCGTGGCCTGGAAGTCAACCGTCGAGCCCGCGAGTTGTACGGCCGCGCCAAGCAGACGGGCAAGATCTACACGCCCGGTGAGTACGCGGTGATCACTTCCGCGGGCTGGCTGGATGCTCCGGAGCACGTTGCCGAGGCGTTGAATCTGGCACCGGGCCGCAGGGCTGTCCATCGCCGGCGCGTGACCAACAATGAGTCGGGACCGATTACGCTGTCTACGTCCTGGTTCGGTGCTGACGTCGGGGAACGGGCGCCGAAGCTCCTGGAGCCGGACCGCATTCGCGAAGGCACGCTGATGTACGTCGAGAACATGACGGGACGGCAAGGCAGTTACGCCGAGGACCGCATGTGCGCGCGTACCGCCACCGGCGATGAAGCGGCTGACCTGAAGTTGCCTGTCGGATCAGCCGTGTTGATCGTGCACCACGTGGTCTATGACCTGCAGGATCATCCGCTGGAGTTCGCCGAAGCGACCTATCCGCCTGAGCGTTGGGCCTTCGAGCAGGGTTACCCGATCACGTAGAAAGTCGCGACTCTGGTCGCCGAACCGCTTGCGCCCTCAAGTGGCCAATGCCACTATCCACTAAGTGGCCAATGCCACTAGCGAAGGGGGCACGGGCGTGATCCGAGAAGGCGCAGGGTTACCGCGCATCGCGCATGCGTCATGCGGTGGATGCCGAGGTCGGGGCTGGAAGCGTGTCAGTTCACGCTCCGCCTTGGGTCTCTCTGCGGTCGCGGGTCGTGCTCGCGCTACGTCCAAGCGGCGCTGTCTCGACTGTGACGGCACCGGTAGGGAGTAGGGAACGCATGACTGGAGCAGAAGCTCGACGCGATGAGCCGGCGGCCCAGCCCGTATCGGTCGGTCGCATGACCCTCTACCCGGAAGCGGAGTCGGTTGCTCGGGCACGCCGATGGTTTCGGAAGTTTCTGGAGCCCTACGACCTGTCCTGCTCGCTCGACGACTGCGTGCTGATGATCTCGGAGCTGGTCACCAACGCGATCCTTTACGGGGAAGCGGAGGAGGCCTGGCGGGTGCGGGTCGAGTGGTGGCGAGTGGGCGCGTCTCTGCGGGTGGATGTGCACAACCCCGGATTCCCCGCGAACGTCCGCATGCGGCAGCCCGCCGCCGACGAGGCGCACGGGCGGGGGCTCTGCCTGGTGAATGAGCTCGCCGACTCGTGGAGCGCGGAGCCAAGCCCTCTCGGGGGTACGATGGTGACCTTCTCTATGGACGGCGCCTGGAAGGCGTAAGTGTCGTTCCGCCCGTGGGTGGAAGCCTTTCGCCCATGGATGGACGTAGCTAGACTCAGTTGACAAGTTGACTTGGCGGATTCCGGCTGGGCGGGGCTATGGCGTACGAAGTGGCTGCACCGAAGTATGTGCGGTTGGCGCAGACGCTCCAGGGCCGGATCGAGGACGGGACCTATCCGCCGGGCACTCGCGTGCCGAGTGAGAACCAGCTTGTGCAGGCATTCGGCATGTCCCGGCCGACCGTCGTGCGGGCGCTTGAGCTGCTCAAGCGTGACGGCTGGCTCGAATCCCGCCAGGGCTACGGCACCATCGTGCGCGGTCGCCCGGCAGCGGCTGAGCAGAAGGACCGCCGTGGCCGTGAAGCCCTGGAGCGCGATGAGTCGCAAGCTCCCGGCCGCATTGTTCAGGTTGAGGAAGTGCCTGTGCCGCCGCGGGTGGCCTCGCTGCTGGGTCTTCCCAAGCGTGCCAAGGTGCTGGTGCGACGGATGCTGATCGAGGACGAAGGCGAGCCGATCGAGCTGGCTTCGTCATACTTCCCGGCGTCTGTCGCCGAGGGTACGGAGCTTGCTGGTGCCAAGCCTGTTCAAGGGGGCCTTCGTCGGCACCTGGAGTCGCGGAAGCGGGTTCGCTTCGATCACGTGACAGAGCGCGTCTCTGCACGTCTGCCCAGCGCTGAAGAGAGCGACCTCTTGCAGATGGGTGCGGGGGAGCCCGTGCTCAGCGTGCTTGTCCTTGCCTGTGACGCGTCTGGGCAGGCACTGCAGGTGACGGACGTAGTCCTGCCGGCGGACCGGCAGGAGCTTGAAGACACCTACCGGCTCGGCTGATCCTCTTCAACTCGCCTCGGCAGCCTGCCCACTTGAATCACTTGACAAGTCAACCTGGCATCCCTAACTTCGAACTTGCTAAGTCAACCTGTCAGGTGCTGGCAGGTGCTCACACAGGAGGAGAAGTCCCAGTGCGTGTAATCCGTATCGATGCTTCCTCGGCAACGATCCTGCTGACGGAGGCGCCGGCCCCGAAGCTCCGCGACCGGCAGACCGGAGAGATCGCGAAGGACGCCAGGACCGGCGAGGGTCTGATGACCGTCGGCGTGGTCTACATCGACGAGGGGGAGTCGTCCCTGATCTCGGTGACAGTCCCACAGAGCGGCGTCACGGACGGTCTGGCTGTGGGTTCGCCGGTCTCGCTGCCCGGTCTCATCGCTCGTCCGTGGGAGAGCGTCTTCAACGGCCAGGCGCGGCACGGTATCGCCTACCGCGCGGCGGCCATCGCGCCCGGTGCTTTCCCGGTCGGGCAGGAGAGCTGATCCATGGCTGACCTGTTGACGCTCGCCGAGATCGGTGGAGCGTTATCCGCTGCAGGGGGAGTGGCCTACGCCCGTAACGCGCATCCGGCGCTGTACTGGTCCACAGTCGGCATGCCTCTCTCGGCCGCCCGGCTGCTCGTCTCGTACGGCTCTGTCATGGATGCCTGCGGGCTGACCGTCGAGCCGTCCCGGCTGCGGGCCCTGGCGGTCAAGGCGACCACTCGCCGGGAGGTCCGCCCGGTGCCTCCTCGGCGGGGTCTGATCCGCCCGACCTCGACGGGGCTGCGGGTCCGGCTTCGGCTCGCCCCTGGGCAGGAGCCGGCAGATGTGGCCGCTTCGTCCGAGCGGCTGCGGCACGCCTGGGGCGTTCACGCCGTGCACGTCCGAAGCATCAAGCCCGGTGTGGTCGAGCTGCGGTTGGTCGGCTTCGACGTACTACGGAAGGTGAAGATGCCCCGCCGGGTCGAGAGTGACCTCCTGGCGGTGCCGGTGGCTCTCCGGGAGGACGCGACCGCGTTCGTCCGCGACTACCGGGCTATCCCACACCAACTGGTGCTCGGCGCCACGCTGTCGGGTAAGTCGATGTTCATGCGCAACCTTCTGACGGGGTTGGCGGCTCAGCCGGTGGCCCTCGTCGGGATCGACTGCAAGCGTGGTGTGGAGCTGGCGCCGTTCGCCCCTCGGCTGTCCGCGCTGGCCACAGAGCCGGGTGAAGCCGCGGAGCTGCTGCCCGCGCTCATGAGGGAAATGGAGGACCGCTACGACCTGATAAGGGCCCGTCAGGGCATCGGGTCCGGCACCCCGGACGAGGAGATCACCTCGGATGTGTGGGGCCTGCCGGAGGACGAACGCCCGGCGCCCATCGTGTTGTTCGTGGACGAGGTCGCCGAGCTGTTCCTCGTCGCCACGCGCAAGGACGAGGAGCGGCGCGACGAGATGGTGACCCAGCTGATCCGGCTCGCCCAGCTCGGCCGGGCGGCGGGGATCTATTTGGAGATCTGCGGGCAGCGCTTCGGGGCTGAGCTGGGCAAGGGAGCGACCATGCTCCGCGCTCAGCTCACCGGCCGCGTCTGCCACCGGGTCAACGATGAGGCGTCGGCCAAGATGGCGCTCGGCGATATCGCCCCCGAGGCGGTCGGCGTAGCGTCGGCCATTGCGCCCGAGCTGCCCGGCCTCGCCGTGGTCGGTGACTCGTCCGGCGGCTGGACTCGTATCCGTACGCCGTACCTCTCCCTCGCCGACGCTGCGGCCACCTGCCGCGAGACGGCCGATCTCACCCCTGATGTACCGGCCCTTGAGCCCTTCCGGCCGTACGTCCTGCCGGCCCCGCCCGTGACGGTCGCGGCTTCCGTCGCCAAGCCGCGCCCGGCGACCGGCTGAACCGCACCCTCCCCCGGTTGGCGTGACCGTCTCGCGCCAAGTCCCTACCCCGCCATGCCCGAAACCGGGAGGAGCCGAGCCGTGCGCCCACTGCCCGTCCGTGTCGACGCCGTACTGATCCAAGCGGTCATTGCCGCCGCACTGTCCTTCGCGCACCTGCACGACCTGGCCGTGGCCGCCGGGCAGGACGGCTGGAAAGCCTGGGCCTACCCGGTCAGCGTCGACCTGCTGTTGGTCGCCGCCTGGAAGCGGCTGCGCTCGGGGGAGTCCAAGGCGGCCGGATGGTCCTGGTTCCTGGTCGCGCTCGCCGCCAGCCTCGGGGCGAACGTGGCCACCGCCGGACTGCTTGACCTCGACAACGTCCCGGCCTGGCTCCGCATCCTCGTTGCCGGTTGGCCGGCCGTCGCCTTCCTCGGCGGCACCCTGCTCGCCCACGGAGCGGTTGCCGACCGTACGGAAGCGGTCGCCGAGCTGGACGCTCCGGCCAATACCGCACCCGAGCCGGAACCACAGTCCGAGACGAGGCCCGAACCGCCCGCGCTCGCCCCCACACCCAAGCCGGTCGCCCCGCCTGCCGATCGCCCCGTTGACCGGCTTCCGGCCGCCCTCGTCGAACACGCCCACAAGGTCGCCGCCGACCACCACGCCCGTACAGGAGCCCCCATCGACACCGCCACTCTCCGCGCCCGACTCGGCGTCCCGGCCCCGCTCGCCGAGGCCATCGCCGCCCGCCTTACCTGACAGACAAGGAATCGCTCATGCACCCGTCCACCCTCCGCACGCTCAAGCGCGCAGCCGAACTGACTCGTCAGAACCGACTCGTTGACGCCTGGCTGATCGCGGAACCGGTCGTCCTCGCCGCGGACGACCAGGAAGCCGCCGAAATCAAGGTCTGGCTGTCGCAGCACACCGCCGACTTCACCGGAGAAGAGGAGACCCGCTGATGCCCGCCAACCGCCGCTTCCGCCGCGTGGTCCGCGTCGGGCCCGTCCAGGTCGGCACCCACTACGACGGCCGTGGCCGCGAGAAGCACACCGCCGCCTGTACCGCACCGCGCTGCGGCTTCTCGACCGACTTCGACAGCCGCGCTGCCGCCGAGCTGGCCGCCCGTACCCATCGCTGCTCTGCCCGCTGAGGAGCCTCCGTGACCGTCAGCCTGCCCCTCGTCTTCGTCCTGGGCGTCGTCGCCTGGGCCGCGATCAAGTTCCTCGGCATCCGCCTCTGGGTGGCCGTCGTGATCGCCCTCTTCGGCTTCTGGCTCTCCCACACCTTCCTCGCCCCGGCGATCGAGTCCGGTACGCGATCCGGGGTCGAGGTCGTCAACGGCACCAACGACTGAGAGGACAACCGCCATGCTGCTCCGCCCGAAGCTGCCCGACGCCGCACCGGCCCCGACCGCTCACCTGATCACCTCGGCCGTACCCGCCTCGCATCACCACGCTCCGGCGGTCTGCAGGTGCCAGCACGCCCCGGCACCGTCCGCCGGCCGCCCCGTGGCTCCCTACGTCGGCCTCGGCGTGGGGGCCGTGGCCGCGGTGCTCGTCGTCGGTGTGGTGCTGACCGCACTCCTGGCCACCGTCGCGGTCACGGCCGTCTCCGTCTCCATCGCGGCCCTGGTGCTGCGCTCCCTGCTCAACGGCGCACACAAGCGCTGACCGGCCTGCCGGGGCGGCCTCGATACCGCCAAGCATCCCGCCGCCCCGGCAGGCCTTGACCTCCCGAACCCAGTCGAAAGGACCGTGCCATTACTACCGGACTCATCCCGCCACCGCTCAAGGACTTGGGGACGCTCGCCTCACTGGGCAACATGCCTGCTCTCGTCCAACAGCTGCGAGGGCTCGGCGGCTGTACTCGGCCTGTCCGACTCGACGGCCACCGTGCCGAGCACGAACTCGATCCGCAGACCGGAGAGATAGGCCGGGTCTTGCACCACCTGGACTCGGCGGAGCTTCCCGCCGGCCATCTCCTCGTGCGCTGCAACAACCGCCGCTCATCCCGCTGCGAGGCTTGTGCCGAGGTCTACCGACGGGACACCTACCACCTGATCACGGCTGGACTCCGCGGCGGCAAGGGCAATCCTGAATCCGTCGCTCGGCACCCCAGAGTGTTCGCCACCTTCACCGCACCCGGCTTTGGGGCTGTGCACAACCGGCCGACGGATCGACGCGGCAGTGTGAGGCCCTGCAAGTGCGGCGTGCTGCACGACCAGGGCGACGATGCGCTCGGGACCCCGCTGGACCCGGCCACGTACGACTACGAGGCTGCAGTGCTCTGGAACGCGCACGCAGGGATGCTCTGGCGACGTTTCTCCATCTACCTGCGCCGTGAAGTCGCCAAGCGTGCCGGACTCACTCAGCGAGCCTTCCCGGATTTCGCCCGGGTCTCCTTCGCCAAGGTTGCCGAGTACCAGAAGCGTGGCGTCGTCCACTTCCATGCCGTGATCCGTATCGACGGCCCGGAAGGCGGGCACAGCTCGCCACCTGCGTGGGCAACAGCGGAGCTGCTGACCGACGCGATTCGCGCCGCTGCTGTCGCCGCGGCCGTCCCTGGTCCCGTGGTCGATAACCGCGAGCACGTCTTCACCTTCGGCCGGCAGCTCGACGTACGGCCGATCCGCTCGGCGGACTTCGACGGCGTGGCCGAGCTGACCGAGCGTGCGGTTGCGGCCTACATCGCGAAGTACGCCACGAAGGGGGCAGAGGCCGCGACCGGCACCCTCGACCGGCCCATCAGGTTCCTCGCCGAGCTGGCACATGCGCGCATCACCGACCATGCACGCCAGATGATCCGTGCCGCGTGGCAGCTCGGCGGCCGAAAAGACCTGGCGGAGCTGAGGCTGCGCGCCTGGGCTCACATGCTCGGCTTCCGCGGCCACTTCTCCACCAAGACGCGCCGCTACTCGACCACCCTCGGTGCCCTTCGCGACGCCCGAGCCGAATGGCGGCGAACCCAAGCCCTCGCCGCGCTTCCCCAAGATCAGCGCCCGGTCGAACTGGACCAGGACGAGGAGACGACCTTCGTCATCGCGCACTGGACGTTTGCTGGTCTCGGCCTCACCCGCGGCGAGGAGTGGCTGTCCGCCTCGCTTGCTCCTGCTCTCGGAACGGAAGGAGAACCCACCCATGACTGAGCACGGTGCGCACGACGTCCTGAGCTGCCCCGACCTTTCGCTGGTCCTGCTGACCGTCGAAGAAGCTGCGCGACGGCTGCGTATCGGCCGCACGACCTGCTTCAAGCTCGTGCTCGCGGGTGAGATCGAGTCGGTGACCGTGGGGCGGCTGCGTCGCGTACCGCCCGACGCGCTGCCGGCGTACGTGTCCAAGCTCCGTCGTCCCCTGCAAGCGGCGTGAGGGGGTGGCCATGGGAGCGCAGAAGCGCACACGCCAGCCAAACGGGGCCTCGTCGATCTACTTCGGCAAGGACGGGAAGTGGCACGGCCGGGTGACGGTCGGAGTTCGGGATGACGGCAAGCCCGACCGTCGGCACATCGAACGCAAGACCAAAGCCGAAGTGACCAAGGCCGTCCGCGATATGGAGCGGGCACGGGACGACAAGAAGCTTCAGAAACCGGGCCAGGCATGGACGGTCCAGAGCTGGCTTGAGCACTGGGTCGAGAACATCGCCAAGCCCTACGTCTCCGAGAACACCTACGACGGCTACGAGGTCGACGTACGCGTCCATCTCGTGCCCGGCCTGGGGGCACATCGGCTCGCGCGACTGGAGCCCGAACACCTGGAGCGCTTCTACCGGAAGATGCAGAGCTCCGGCAGCTCGGCCGGAACGGCCCATCACGTGCACCGCACGATCCGGGTCGCTCTGGGTGAGGCAGTACGCCGGGGACACGTCCCCACCAACGCTGCTGAGATCGCCAAAGCTCCGCGCCTCGAAGAAGAGGACATCGAGCCGTTCACGATCGAGGAGGTACAGAGCCTGCTCGTCGAAGCCTCCAAGCTCCGCAACAGCGCGCGGTGGGTCGTCGCCCTGGCACTCGGCCTACGTCAAGGGGAAGCGCTCGGTCTCCACTGGGAAGACGTCGACCTGGACGCGGGATACGTCCGTATCCGGAAGAACCGGCTTCGGCCCAAGTACCGGCACGGTTGCGGAGCCACCCCTTGCGGCAGGAAGGCCGGCTACTGCCCTCAGCGTGAGCAGACCCGGAGGGAGCACAAGTCGACCAAGTCCCGTGCCGGGCGGCGGACGGTCGGCCTGCCCGATCCGCTGATCAAGCTCCTCCGTCACCACCAGGAGGAGCAGACGGCGGAGCGGACTGCGGCCGGCGGTGACTGGGAGGACAAGGGGTACGTGTTCGCTTCACCCACAGGCGGGCCGCTGAGCCCGAACACCGACTACCACGTGTGGAAGCGGCTCCTGCGGGACGCCGGCGTACGGGACGGGCGGCTGCATGACGCTCGCCACACCGCGGCAACCGTGCTTCTCCTCCTCGGCGTCCCGGACGTCGTGGTCGACTCGATCATGGGCTGGGAGCCCGGCGGCGCGGCCAGGATGCGCGCCCGATACATGCACATCACCGGGCCCATGCTGCGGAAGGTCGCCCAGCAGGTCGGCGACATGCTCTGGGAACCGCCGAAGGGCAACTGAGACGGAAACTGAGACGGCGAACGTCGAAGGGCCCCACCGCGGACGGTGGGGCCCATCGACATCGTGCCCGGTGAGGCACTGGCGGAGGATACGAGATTCGAACTCGTGAGGGGTTGCCCCCAACACGCTTTCCAAGCGTGCGCCCTAGGCCACTAGGCGAATCCTCCGCCGCAAACAATACAAGACGTTGAGGAGTGCTCGCGAACTCGTTCCCAGGCCCTCGGATCGGCTAGGGTGGGGGTCAGCCCCTCACGTGGCGCTATCTCACCCAACTCCCCCAGGGCCGGAAGGCAGCAAGGGTAAGTGGGCTCTGGCGGGTGCGTGGGGGGCGTTTCTGTGTCCGGGGGCGGTGGGCGGCGCCCGTTGTCGGTGGGCCCCGATAACCTCGTAAGCGTGTCGTCCCTTGCGCTGTACCGCCGCTATCGCCCCGAGTCGTTCGCCGAGGTCATCGGGCAGGAGCATGTCACTGCCCCCCTGCAGCAGGCCCTGCGGAACAACCGGGTCAATCACGCGTACCTGTTCAGCGGGCCGCGGGGCTGTGGCAAGACGACCAGTGCGCGCATCCTCGCCCGCTGCCTGAACTGCGAGCAGGGGCCGACGCCCACGCCCTGCGGTGAGTGCCAGTCCTGCCAGGACCTCGCGCGGAACGGGCGCGGGTCGATCGACGTGATCGAGATCGACGCCGCGTCGCACGGCGGCGTGGACGATGCCCGTGATCTTCGCGAGAAGGCGTTCTTCGGGCCCGCCTCCAGTCGTTACAAGATCTACATCATCGACGAGGCGCACATGGTCACCTCGGCGGGCTTCAACGCCCTGCTGAAGGTGGTCGAGGAGCCGCCGGAGCATCTCAAGTTCATCTTCGCGACGACCGAGCCCGAGAAGGTCATCGGCACGATCCGGTCGCGTACGCACCACTATCCGTTCCGGCTGGTGCCGCCCGGCACCCTGCGTGAGTACCTGGCGGAGGTGTGCGGGCGGGAGGCGATCCCGGTCGCGGACGGGGTGCTTCCGCTTGTCGTGCGTGCGGGTGCGGGGTCGGTTCGTGACTCGATGTCCGTCATGGACCAGCTCCTCGCCGCCGCCGGCGCGGACGGTGTGACATACGCCATGGCTACCTCCCTCCTCGGATATACGGACGGCTCGCTGCTGGACGCGGTGGTGGACGCCTTCGCGGCCGGAGACGGCGCGGCCGCGTTCGAGGTGGTGGACCGGGTGATCGAGGGCGGCAACGACCCCCGGCGCTTCGTTGCGGACCTGCTGGAGCGGCTGCGCGACCTGGTGATCCTCGCGGCGGTGCCGGACGCCGGTGAGAAGGGTCTGATCGACGCGCCGGTCGACGTCGTCGAGCGGATGCAGGCGCAGGCGTCCGTCTTCGGCGCGGCCGAGCTGAGCCGCGCCGCGGACCTGGTCAACACCGGGCTGACGGAAATGCGGGGGGCGACCTCACCGCGGCTTCAGCTGGAGCTGATCTGCGCGCGGGTGCTGCTGCCGGCCGCGTTCGACGACGAGCGCTCAGTGCAGGCGCGTCTCGACCGGCTGGAGCGCGGGGGCGCCGGGGCGGCGTTCGTGGCGGGTGGCGGCGCGGGTCCCGCGATGGGGTATGTACCGGGGCCGGAGGCGCATGGCCTCGTACCGCAGGCGCCGCAGATCCAGCCCGGCACCGGCCCTGCCGCCGCGCGCGCGGCGGTGCGGGGGGAAGGTGCGCCCGGGGCCGACGCGGAGGGTGTGGCCGCGGCCGCGCCTCCGGCGATGTCCGTGCCGCAGGGTCCGGCGCCTTCCGGCCCGGCCGACGTGGCTCCGGGGCGGGCCACCGCGGCTGCGGAAGCGTCCGCCTCCGCCGAGACCCAGGCGCCCGGTGCCTGGCCGGGCGCCGGCGCGCCCGAGTCCGCGGCTGGGCAGCGGCAGGCCGCGCCCGAGGCGCCCGCGCAGCGTCCCGGTGCGTGGCCGGGTGCCGCGCCAGCCGGTCCTACGGCCGACGCGCAGGCGGGGGGCGCGGCTTCCCCTCCCGCCTCCGGGCAGCAGCGGCCGGGGGCCTGGCCCGGTGCCGGTGGTTCCGGCGGTGGGGCCCCGGCAGGTTCCTGGCCCTCCGCGACCGCGCCCGGCCAGGGCACACCCGCGCCCGCGCCCGTCACCCCGAGCGCGCCGGCGGCGGTGCCGAGTGCCGCACCCTCGCCCGGCATGGCCCAGGGCGCCGCGCAGGTGCGCGGCATGTGGCCGAACGTGCTGGAGGCCGTCAAGAACCGGCGGCGTTTCACATGGATCCTGCTCAGCCAGAACGCGCAGGTGACCGGGTTCGACGGCACGACCCTGCAGCTCGGCTTTCCCAACGCCGGGGCCCGGGACAACTTCGCGAGCAGCGGCAGCGAGGACGTGCTGAAGCAGGTGCTCGCCGAGCAGTTCCAGGTGCAGTGGAAGATCGAGGCCGTCGTCGACACCTCCGGTCCCTCGGGCGGCCCGGGCGGCGGCGGATTCGGCGGCCCAGGCTCAGGACCGGGTCCCGGTCCCGCCCCAGGCGGCCCCGGTGGTTTCGGCGGAGGCTTCGGTGGCGGCGGCGCGCCCGCCCCGCCCCGCCCCGTACCGGCCACGCCGCCCGCAACCCCCGCGCCCGTACCGCAGGGGACGCCCGCGCCCCGGGCCGCGGCGGCCGCACCGGAGCCGCAGCGTCCGGTCCACCGCGAACCGGAGCCCTCGCCGGTCGCCCCCGAGGACGACGTCCCCGAGGAGGACGACCCGGATCTCGACGACACGGCACTGACCGGCCACGACCTGATCGTGCGCGAGCTGGGCGCGACGGTCGTGGAGGAATATACGAACGAGTAGCGGGCGGTCCTTCGGCAGCCCGTACAGGGGCATCACCCGCAGCGGGCTAGGCTGCATGGCGTGAAGGTCCTCGTCATCGGCGGCGGCGCCCGCGAACACGCCCTGTGCCGCTCTCTGTCCCTCGACCCCGACGTCAGCGCGCTGTACTGCGCCCCGGGCAATGCCGGCATCGCCGAGGTGGCGGAGCTGCACCCGGTCGACGCCCTCGACGGTGCCGCCGTGGCGCGGCTCGCCACCGAGCTGGAGGCCGGGCTCGTCGTCGTCGGGCCGGAGGCCCCGCTCGTCGCCGGCGTCGCCGACCACGTACGGGAGGCGGGCATCCCCTGCTTCGGCCCGTCCGGGGAGGCCGCTCAGCTGGAGGGCTCCAAGGCCTTCGCCAAGGACGTGATGGCCGCGGCGAACGTCCCGACCGGCCGCAGCTACGTCTGTACGACCCCCGAGGAGATCGACGCGGCGCTGGACGCCTTCGGTGCTCCGTATGTCGTCAAGGACGACGGCCTCGCCGCCGGCAAGGGCGTCGTCGTCACCGATGACGTCGACCAGGCCCGCCGGCACGCGCTGGCCTGCGAGAGGGTCGTCATCGAGGAGTTCCTCGACGGTCCCGAGGTGTCCCTCTTCGCCATCACCGACGGCGTGACGGTACTCCCGCTCCAGCCCGCCCAGGACTTCAAGCGCGCCCTCGACAACGACGAGGGACCGAACACCGGCGGCATGGGCGCGTACTCGCCGCTGCCGTGGGCCGACCCGAAGCTGGTCGACGAGGTCATGCAGACCGTCCTGCAGCCGACCGTCGACGAACTGCGCCGCCGCGGTACGCCGTTCTCCGGGCTGCTGTACGCGGGACTCGCGATCACCAGCCGCGGCGTACGCGTCATCGAGTTCAACGCGCGCTTCGGCGACCCGGAGACCCAGGTGGTGCTGGCCCGGCTGCAGACCCCGCTGGCCGGCGTGTTGCTGGGTGCCGCCAACGGCACGCTCGACGTCCACCCGCCGCTGGCGTGGCGCGACGACGCAGCCGTCACGGTGGTCGTCGCCTCCCACAACTACCCCGGCACCCCGCGCACCGGCGACCCGATCGAGGGCCTGGACGAGGTGGCGGCGCAGGACGCGCCCCACGCGTACGTCCTGCACGCCGGAACCCGGCGGGACGGGGACACGATCGTGAGCGCGGGGGGCCGGGTGCTGTCCGTGACCGCGACCGGTTCCGACCTGGCGCAGGCCCGCGGACGGGCGTACGCCGCCGTGTCCCGTATTCGGCTGGACGGCGGTCAGCATCGCACGGACATCGCCGCGAAGGCGGCCGCGGGAGCGTAGGTCCTGTCCGGGCGCAGTAACCAGCCACCTTTGCCCAAAGCCATTCCATCGAGTGACCGATGGGCCAACCGGCTGACGGTCGCCCGAGCCCCAACTATGGTGCGGCGCAAGCGTTCCGGCACTTGGCCCACCGGCATTGCGATGTCAGTGGCGGGTGCCACAGTGGGGGAGTGACCAAAGCCGTCGCAGGGCAGAGGGGGTGACATCCGGCCGTGTCCGCCATGGGTGTGGAAGTGGGCGCGCAGGTGGCGCGCTCCCGTGCCATGGCCGTGCTGCGTGTGCGCAGCCGGGCTCTGGCCGTTGCCCTGCTGCCCGCGGCCGTCGCCGTCGTGCTGCTTGCCGGCGGGATCATGGGCCGCCTGACGGGCGGGAGTTGGGACGCCGCGCGCTGGGTGGTGTGCGCCGTCGCCCTGCTCGTCCTGCTTCTCGCGGGCGTCTTCACCGCCGTGGTCGTCCGGGCCAGCCCCGCAGTCAGCCCGACTGTGCCGCTCGCCGAGGCGTCCGCGCCCGACCTCTACCGGCTCGTCCGGGACCTCGCCGAGCGCCTGGGGGTACCGGCGCCCTCCGCGATAGCCCTGACGCCCGACTGTGACAGCTGGCTCGAGGACCGTACGCATCCGGCGCACCGCATATCCGGAACCGGAACTGGAGCCGTATCCGGGGCCGGAAACCGGGGCCTGACCGCCGCGGCCGGCGTTGGCGCCCCCGGCGACCCCGAAGCTCCCGTCCTGGTGATCGGCTCGCCGTTCCTGTGGTGGATGCGGGTAGCCGAGCTGCGCGCCGTGCTCGCCCCCGTCGTCGCCGGCACCGGGCCGTCGGCGAACCCCGACATAGCCGCCGCCCGCCGGTTCGTGCGGGGCCTGGACGCGGCCGTCGGCGTCGCGGCGGGACCCCGGCAGGGGCCGGTGCGGGTGGTCGTCCGCTCCGTCGTCGGCCGGCCGGCCCGGCTGCTGCTGCGCCTGTGCCGCACGCACGCGACGGAGATGGAGCGCGGCGTCGCCGCCGCCGCGTCCGAGCGTGCACAGGCTGTGGACTACGGACTGCGGATCGTCGCCCAGGAGCAGGTCGGCCTCGCGTACGCGGGCTGGGACCGGCTGCTGACACGGGTCGCGCTGCCCGCCTGGCGGATGGGCCGCTGGCCCTCCCGGCTCGACGCGGGCGTCGTCTCCGCCCTGACCGAGCTGTCCCGCCGCGACCGCCTCGCCGAGGGTTTCGCGTCCCGGCTGGGCGAGCGGCCCGCCTGCGACCTGCTCGAAGAGCCCGGCGCGGTCGACGAGGCCGCGTCCCTGCTGGCCGCGCGGCTCTTCCACGGCGGCCCGGCGGAGACCGGGCCCGACTGGTCACCGGTGGACTGGCAGCAGTACCCGGAAGAGGTCGTCGACCGGAAGTGGCGGACGGAGGCGGCCCGGCTGCACCGGGTTCTCGACTCCATGGGAGTCCGCCGCTCCGCCCACGAGGCAGCACTCGTCGCGGGCCCCACGCTCGACCGGGTGATGGCCCACCTCACGAGCGAGAACTGCGAGCCGCTGGCCGCCGGGGTCACCGCCGAGGTGGCCCGGGAGGAGGCTGCGGCCCCCGCGCCGCCGCGCGCCCCCGGTTCCGGCGACGATCCCTGGAGCGCCGGCTCGGTCCCGCTCTTCCCCCTCCAGCCGCCCCGCACCGGGCGGGAGCTGCTCGCCGACCACGTCACGGCGATGGTCTGCTGCGCCGCTGTCGACACCGCCGGCGCGGCCCCCGGTCTGGACTGGCTGGACGGCCCCGCCCTGCTCGTCGACGGCGAACGCCGCACAGACCTGGGCAACCGCGTCCTGGTCCTGGTGGAGGAAGGCGACCCCGAACCGCTTCGCGAGTGGCTGCGTTCCCTGGGAGTACGGGCGGAGAAGCCGGTCCGTCTCGTCTGACGCGGGTGCGCGCCGCCCCGGGGCAGCGCGCCGCTCCGGGTCGACGCCCCGCTGACCAGCGCGAAGAGCGGAGAGCAGCATTTCTGTTCACGTCAATTCGCGACGAACGGTGACGGAGTGCGTGCGTTATGTGATGTGCTGGGACCGGTCGCGGGTGGACACCGATCGAGGGAGGGGAGCGGTCATGAGCGCGGAACAGATCCGGCGATGGGAGTCAGGTGCCCTCGCGCATGCGGTCACCGACCCCTTCGGTCAGGGGCCACTGCCCTGGCTGCGCGGCAGCGAGCACTATTTCGACGACACCGGCCAGGTCGTGCCCTGGTACGCGGAGCACGTGAGCGGGCAGCTGGGCGACCCCATCGAGCACGCGGGCCGCAGGATCCCGCAGCCGCGCGCGGCCGGGGCCGGCCCCCGTACCGCCGACGACGTGCACCGCCAGATCAAGGGCTTCGCCTCCACCGGCGCGGCCTCCCCGGGCGAGGCGATCGACTTCCACATCACCGTGGACCCGCCGCAGCAGTTCTCCGTGGACATCTATCGCATCGGCCACTACGGCGGCGACGGCGCGTCCAAGATCACCACCAGCCCGCGCCTCTCCGGCATCGTCCAGCCCGCCCCCCTCACCGCCGACCGCACGGTCTCCTGCCACCACTGGTGGCTCTCCTGGCGGCTGCAGATCCCCTCGTACTGGAGCATCGGCGCGTACGTCGCGGTCCTCACCACCGCCGACGGCTACCGCTCCCACATCCCGTTCACCGTCCGCGACAGCCACCCGGCCGACCTGCTCCTGCTCCTGCCCGACGTCACCTGGCAGGCGTACAACCTCTACCCGGAGGACGGCCGCACGGGCGCGAGCCTCTACCACGCCTGGGACGAGCGAGGGCGGCTGCTCGGCGAGGAGGACGCGGCGGTGACGGTGTCCTTCGACCGTCCGTACGCGGGCGCCGGGCTCCCCCTCCACGTCGGCCACGCCTACGACTTCATCCGCTGGGCCGAGCGGTACGGGTACGACCTGGCGTACGCGGACACCCGCGACCTGCACGCGGGCCGCGTCGACCCCACCCGCTACCGCGGCCTGGTCTTCCCGGGCCACGACGAGTACTGGTCCGCACCCATGCGCCGCACCGCGGAGCTCGCCCGCGACCACGGCACGTCGCTGGTCTTCCTGTCCGCCAACACCATGTACTGGCAGGTCGAGCTGGGCCCGTCCCCCTCCGGTGTGCCCGACCGCCTCCTCACCTGCCGCAAGCGGCGCGGCCCGGGGAAGGCAGCCCTCTGGCGCGAGGTCGACCGGCCCGAGCAGCAGCTGATGGGCATCCAGTACGCGGGCCGGGTCCCCGAGCCGCACCCCCTCGTCGTACGCAACGCAGACCACTGGCTCTGGGAGGCGACCGGCGCGGCGGACGGCGACGAGATCGACGGGCTGGTGGCGGGCGAGGCCGACCGCTACTTCCCGCGCACCGCGCTGCCCCAGCACGAGGGCCGGATTCTGCTGGCCCACTCGCCGTACCAGGACGGCGACGGGACCATCCGGCACCAGGAGACCTCGCTCTACCGGTCGCCGAGCGGTGCGCTCGTGTTCGCGTCCGGCACCTTCGCCTGGTCTCCGGCGCTGGACCGGCCGGGCCATGTGGACGAGCGGATCCAGCGCGCGACCGCGAACCTCCTCGACCGCATCTGCAAGCGCGACTGAGCGGACCGGGCGACGCCGGGCGCCACGGCCGCCGCCGCGCCGACCCTGACCGGGCCGCCGATCCGGGCGTACGGGAGAATCGAGGCGATTGGACAGAACCACGGGGAGGAACCGTGTCCGGATTCGTCGAAAAGCCCGAACCCATCGAGGTACCGGGCCTGGTGCACCTGCACACCGGCAAGGTGCGCGACCTGTACCAGAACGAGGCGGGCGACCTCGTGATGGTCGCCAGTGACCGCATGTCCGCGTACGACTGGGTGCTGCCCACCGCCATCCCCGACAAGGGCCGGGTCCTGACGCAGCTCTCGCTGTGGTGGTTCGACCAGCTCGCGGACCTCGTCCCCAACCACGTCCTCAGCACCGAGCTGCCCGCCGGGGCCCCCGCCGACTGGGCCGGCCGCACGCTGGTCTGCAAGTCCCTGCGGATGGTCCCGGTCGAGTGCGTCGCGCGCGGTTATCTCACCGGCTCCGGACTCGCGGAGTACCAGGAGACCCGCACGGTCTGCGGCCTCGCCCTGCCCGAGGGGCTGGTGGACGGTTCCGAGCTGCCGGCGCCGATCTTCACGCCCGCGACCAAGGCCGCCGTCGGCGACCACGACGAGAACGTGCCGTACGAGGAGGTGGCCCGCCAGGTCGGCGCCGAGACCGCCGCCCACCTGCGCCAGACGACGCTCGCCGTGTACAGCCGGGCCCGGGACATCGCCCGCGAGCGCGGCATCATCCTCGCGGACACGAAGTTCGAGTTCGGCTTCGAGGGCGAGCACCTGATCCTCGCCGACGAGGTGCTGACGCCCGACTCCTCGCGCTTCTGGCCGGCCGCCGACTGGGAGCCGGGCCACGCGCAGCCGTCATACGACAAGCAGTACGTCCGCGACTGGCTGACCTCCCCCGCCTCTGGCTGGGACCGCAGGAGCGAGCAGCCGCCGCCCGCCCTGTCGGCGGAGGTCGTGGACGCGACGCGGGCCAAGTACCTGGAGGCGTACGAGCTCCTCACTGGTCTCCCCTGGTCCTGAAGCGCCCGTGGGGCCGCGGACACCCGTGGATATCCCGCGGACACGACGAAGCCCCCGGTCGGATCCGACCGGGGGCTTCGTCGTACAAGAGCGGACGACGAGATTCGAACTCGCGACCCTCACCTTGGCAAGGTGATGCTCTACCAACTGAGCCACGTCCGCATGCGCCGTAGCGCGACAACCACTATACCCAACCGCGCTCGCGGGCGAGACGTACCGCTGTGTGCCGATTCTCGGCCCCCACTTTCGAGGCGGCCGAGGAGAGGTAGTTCCGGACGGTCCCCTGGGACAGCGCCGCACGCTCGGCGATCTCCGCGATGGGCGCCCCGTCCGCCGCCAGCTCCAGCACCTCGGCCTCGCGCGCGGTCAGCGGCGAGTCCCCGGCACTGATCGCGTCGGCCGCCAACTCCGGGTCCACATAGCGCCCTCCGGCGTGCACGGTCCGGATGATCTCGGCCAGCCGCTGCGCGGACACGGTCTTGGGTACGAATCCCCGCACCCCCACGGCGAGCGCCCGCTTCAGATGCCCGGGCCGGCCGTGACCGGTGACGATCATGCACCGGCACCCGGGCAGTTCGCGCCCCAGCGATGTGGCGACTCTCACACCGTCGGCGCCGGGCATCTGCAGATCCAGCACCGCCACGTCCGGCCGGTGCGCCCGTGCCATCGCGAGCGCCTCGGGCCCGGAGGCGGCCTCGGCGACCACCACCAGATCGTCCTCCAGCCCGAGGAGCGCGGCGAGCGCGCCCCGGATGAGGTGCTCGTCGTCGGCGAGCAGCACCCGTACGGGGTCACTGTCCCGGGGCCTGTCCTCGGTCACGTGTCTCCTCCCTTCGCGGCCCGCCGGGCCGGGACGCGGGGCAGTGGGACCATCGCCGTCAGGCGGAAGACCCCGTCACCGGCCGGCCCCGCGTCCAGCGTGCCGTCCAGCGCGCTCAGTCGTTCCCGCAGTCCGGCCAGGCCGGAGCCGGGTGCCGTCCCCGTCGTGTCCGGGGCGCCGTCGTTCTCGACGACCAGGACCGCGGGGCCGCCGGCCGTCGTCAGCGAGATCGTGCACCGCCGCGCGTCCCCGTGCCGCAGCACATTCGTGGTGGCCTCGCGCACCACCCAGCCGAGCGCCGACTGCACGCCGGCCGGCAGTCCGCTGCCGGCCTCCGCCTCGACCGCGCAGGCGATCCCGGCAGCCGCCAACACCCCGCTCGCGCCGTCCAGTTCCGCGGGCAGGTCGGCCTCGCGATAGCCGCGCACGACGTCCCGTACTTCCCGCTGCGACTCGTGCGCGATCCGCTGCACCTCGATCATCTGCTCCACGGCCTCGGGTCGTTCGCGCCGCGCCAGCTGTACGGCCAGCTCGCTCTTCAGGGCGATCACCGCCAGGTTACGGCCCATCACATCGTGCAGATCGCGTCCGAAGCGCAGCCGCTCCTCCGCCACGGCCAGCCGCGCCTGCAGCTCGCGCGCCGCGTCCAACTCCCAGACGGCATTGAGCAACCAGGCGGAGAATCCGCAGGTGAAGGCGAGGGCGGCGCCCGCGCAGAACGTGCCCACCGCGTTTCCCGCCGCCTCGTTGCCGGGCAGCCCGACAGCGAGAGCTGCGGCGCCGACGCCCACCGCGGCACCGACGACGAGGTACAGCCTGTGCCGTCCGCGGCGCAGGCCGAGTACGAGCGCCCCGATACCGAACGCGGTGAGCCCGACGGTCAGGTTGGCCATGACGACGGTGTCACGGAGTCCGCCCGCCGCGCGCAGTACGAACACGGCGAGCGTGCCCGCCCCGGACACCACGGCCACCGCGACCAGCAGCCGCACCGGCCGCTCACGTCTGCCGAGCGTCCAGTCCAGGGCCCGCGAGCAGAGCACCGCGCACAGCACGGCGTGCGCGAAGACCAGCAGCAGGAGCGCGATCGCCGTCGGCCGGGGAACGCCCTGCATCACCGGTGCCAGCCCGATGGCCGTGACCTCGGCCAGTGCGAAGGAATGGAAGGACCACCGGGTGTACAGCTCCACCTTGGCGGGATTGCTTCTCCTCACCCACCAGCCGGTGAGTATCGACATCTCCCTCGTCCCCCGTCGTCACGCGTCACGCGCGTCAGCGCCTCGGCTCCCAGCGGAACCACCGGCGTACAGCAAACACCGCGAGCACGGTCCAGGCGACCGCCGTCAGCAGGCTGCCCAGTGTCTCGTACGCCCCGACTTCGCCGGTCCACCCGCTCCGCACGAGTGCCACCACCGGTGAGAGCGGCAGGAGTTCGCAGATCGAGGCGATCCGATCCGGCAGCAGATCGAGCGGTACGACGACCCCCGAGCCGGCCATCGACACCACGAGCAGCGGCATGGTCGTCAGCTGAGCGGCCTCGGCCGACCTGGTCAGGCCCGCGGTCGCCCCGGCAAGCGCGATCAGCATCACGGTGCCCAACACCACACCGGCGAGCACCAGATGGGGTGCGCGCGGAGCCGGCACGTCCAGGGTCACCGAGCAGCCGACCGCGAGCAGCACGCACTGCGCCAGGCCGATGAGAGTCAGCGGCAGCGAGGCGCCGGCCAGGATCTCGTGGTCGCGTACCTCGCCGGTGCGCAGCCGCTTGAGTACGAGTTCCTCGCGGCGCGTGACGAAGACCCCGACCAGGCCGCCGTACACCGCGAACAGCAGGGCGAAACCGAAGGCGCCGGGCAGCAGCACGGTGCCGACGGTGAGCCCGGTGTCCTTCAGGTCCATGTCCCTGACCGTCGAGGACATGGCGAAGGTCATCGCCGCCGGCAGGACGAGGGCGCTGAACAGCGTCGCCCGGCTGCGCCCCAGCAGGGTCAGTTCGGCCCGGGCCAGGGCGGAAAGCCGTCCGGCAGCGGTCACTTCGGGACGTGCCGTGCTCTGCGTACCCACCGTGCTCACAGATCCCGTGGTCATCGGACCCCCGCCCCCTCGGCCGGCGCGGTCGCCGTCACCGTCGTCGTCTCCGTCGCTTCCCGCGCGATGTGCAGGAACGCCTCCTCCAGCGAGGCCGAGCGCACATCGAGCCCGCCCAGCTCCACCCCCGCGCGCTCCGCCCACACCAGCAGGCCGGTCGCGGCCCGCTGCAGTTCCTTGGTACGCAGCCGTACGGTCCGGCCCGCGGTCTCGTGCCCCTGGACGCCGAGGCGGTCCAGCGGCGGCAGATCGCCGAGGAAGAAGCCCTCCGGGAGCTCGAAGGAGATCAGCGAGGGCTGGGCGGCCACGACATCCGCGACGCGCCCCTCGGTCGCGATCCGCCCCTCGTGCATGATCGCCAGCCGGTCGGCGAGGTCCTCGGCCTCCTCCAGGTAGTGCGTGGTCAGCACCACCGTCGTGCCGCCGTCCCGCAGCGCGCGCACCAGCTCCCATGTCTCGCGCCGGCCCTCGGCGTCCAGGCCGGTGGTCGGCTCGTCCAGGAAGAGCACCTCGGGGCGGCCGAGCAGGGCGAGCGCGAGGTCGAGGCGCCGCTTCTCGCCGCCGGACAGCTGCTTGATCCGTACGCCGGCCCGCCGGGTGAGCCCGACGGCCTCCAGCGCCTCACCGGTGGGCCGCGCCCCGCTCGTACAGCCGGCCCACATCCGGACGGTCTCGGCGACGGTCAGTTCGGACGGGAAGCCGCCCTCCTGGAGCATCACGCCGATGCGCGGACGCACCTGGGCACGTTCGCTGTACGGGTCGTGGCCGAGCACCCGTACGGTGCCGCCGCTCGGCCGGGCCAGCCCCTCCAGCAGCTCGACGGTGGAGGTCTTGCCAGCGCCGTTCGTCCCGAGCAGGGCGAACAGCTCGCCGCGCGCCACCGAGAAGGAGATGTCCCGGACGGCCTCGAAGCCGCCGGCGTAGCTGCGCCGGAGCCCCGCGACCTCGATCACGTACTCGTCGCTGTTGGTCATGCTTCAAGGCTTCCGCCGCCGCGCGCCGCGGAGCAGTGCGAGCTGTCACCAGTGCTCATGACAAATGTCATCGCGCGAGCGCGAGCCACGCCCTGAGCACCGGGCACCCGTACATACGAAGAAGGCCCCGGTCGCAATGACCGGGGCCTTCTCCCTCTGAGCGGACGACGAGATTCGAACTCGCGACCCTCACCTTGGCAAGGTGATGCTCTACCAACTGAGCCACGTCCGCATGCTCCCGGACAGCTCTCACTGTGCGGTGCGAACACCACTCTACCTGATCCACGTGAGTGGACGGTAAAGCGATGCAGAGCGGGTGACAGGAATTGCACACTGCGCCTTCCCCCTGGAAGGGGGATGTTCTGCTACTGAACTACACCCGCATGACTCCCGCGAGGTCCGGCCCTTCGGCCTCGCCCCTCGGCGTGTTCCAGACTGTAGCCGATCAGCGGGGGTGCAACGCAAGTCGGTTCTCAGTGAGCGGCGTTGTAGGCCTCGTAGACCGCCTTCGGGATGCGGCCGCGCGGGGGCACGTCGTACTGGTTCGAACGGGCCCAGGCGCGGACCACCGCCGGGTCGGGCGCGAGGGAGGTGTGCTTGTACGCCTTCCCGGACCGGGACTGCCTGCGGCCGGCCTCGACGTAGGGCGCGAGGCTCTTGCGCAGTTTCTTTGCATTGGAGGGATTGAGGTCGATCTCGTACGACTTCCCGTCGAGGCCGAAGACAACCGTTTCCGCCGCTTCTCCGCCATCGATGTCGTCGGAGAGCGTGACTACTACGCGCTGCGCCACGGATATCGGTCCCTTCGTGCGACCCCGCCGCGCTGACGTGCGGCGATGTCGACTGTATGGCTGTTTCGGATCAATCCGTCTTTTCTGCGGATTCCTTTGTACAGCTAAAGCCATTGCCTGGTGAAGCCCATTTAATTACGCCAGCGTGTCCCCCCGCAATCGGGGCCGGGTGAATTTTTCCCGACGCTTGCCAACATATCTACCCGCGTAGAATTTCGGGCCGGGTACTCTGAAGGAACCGCCTTCGCACCAAACCACCACGGGAGTGCCAGTGGCACGCGTCGTAGTCGACGTCATGCTCAAGCCGGAGATCCTCGACCCCCAGGGCCAGGCGGTGCAGCGTGCACTGCCGCGTCTGGGCTTCGAGGGGATCGCCGACGTCCGTCAGGGGAAGCGTTTCGAGCTCGAGGTCGAGGGGCCGGTCGACGAGACCGCTCTCGCCCGCATCCACGAGATGGCCGAAACGTTCCTCGCCAACACCGTCATCGAGGACTTCGTCGTCAAGGTGGAGTCGTGACAGCGCGCATCGGCGTCGTCACCTTCCCCGGCACGCTCGACGACCGGGACAGCCTGCGGGCCGTCCGCGTCGCCGGCGCCGAGCCCGTCTCGCTGTGGCACCGCGACAAGGACCTCAAGCAGGTCGACGCGGTCGTCCTGGCCGGTGGCTTCAGCTACGGCGACTACCTGCGCGCCGGTGCCATCTCCCGGTTCTCGCCGGTGATGGAGACGATCATCGAGCAGGCGAAGGCCGGCCTGCCGGTCCTCGGTATCTGCAACGGCTTCCAGGTGCTGACCGAGTCGCACCTGCTGCCCGGCGCGATGCTCCGCAACAACCACCTGCACTTCATCTGCCGCGACCAGAAGCTGCGGGTGGAGACGGCCGGAACCGCCTGGACCGCCGACTACACGGCCGGCCAGGAGATCTCCGTACCGCTCAAGAACATCGACGGCCGGTACGTCGCCGACGAGCGCGTCCTCGACGAGCTCGAGGCCGAGGGCCGGGTTGCCTTCCGCTACCTGGACGGCAACCCCAACGGCTCGCTGCGCGACATCGCCGGCATCACCAACGCGGCGGGCAACGTCGTCGGCCTCATGCCGCACCCCGAGCACGCCGTCGACCCGGCGGTCGGTACGGGCCGTACCGACGGGCTCGGATTCTTCACCTCGATCCTGAAGAAGCTGGTCTCCGCATGACTCTGGACACCGTCAAGCACGCGGGCGAGACGCCCGACGTCGAGCAGCCCTGGTCCGAGCTCGGCCTCAAGGAGGACGAGTACACGCGCATCCGGGAGATCCTCGGCCGCCGCCCGACCGGCGCCGAGCTCGCCATGTACTCCGTGATGTGGTCCGAGCACTGCTCGTACAAGAGCAGCAAGGTCCACCTCAAGCAGTTCGGTGACAAGGCCCCCGCCAACGACGCGCTGCTCGTCGGCATCGGCGAGAACGCCGGTGTCGTCGACGTCGGCCAGGGATACGCGGTCACCTTCAAGGTGGAGTCGCACAACCACCCCTCGTACATCGAGCCCTACCAGGGCGCGGCCACCGGCGTCGGCGGCATCGTCCGCGACATCCTCGCCATGGGTGCCCGTCCGGTCGCCGTCGTCGACCCGCTGCGCTTCGGCGCGGCCGACCACCCCGACACCAAGCGTGTCCTGCCGGGCGTCGTCGCGGGCATCGGCGGGTACGGCAACTGCCTGGGCCTGCCGAACATCGGCGGCGAGGTCGTCTTCGACGAGTGCTACCAGGGCAACCCGCTGGTCAACGCCGGCTGCATCGGCGTGATGAAGCACGAGGACATCCACCTGGCCAAGGCCTCGGGTGCCGGGAACAAGGTCATCCTTTACGGCGCCCGTACCGGCGGCGACGGCATCGGCGGTGTCTCGGTGCTGGCCTCGGAGACCTTCGACTCCACCGGTCCTGCCAAGCGCCCGGCGGTCCAGGTCGGCGACCCGTTCCAGGAGAAGCTCCTCATCGAGTGCACCCTGGAGATCTTCAAGGAAGACCTGGTCGACGGCATCCAGGACCTGGGCGGCGCGGGCCTGTCCTGCGCCACTTCCGAGCTGGCTTCCGCCGGTTCGGGCGGTATGCGCGTCGAGCTCGACACCGTTCCGCTGCGCGACGCGACCCTCTCGCCCGAGGAAATCCTCATGAGCGAGTCGCAGGAACGCATGTGCGCGATCGTCGAGCCGGCCAAGGTCGGCCGCTTCCTGGAGATCTGCGAGAAGTGGGACGTCATCGCCACCGTCATCGGTGAGGTGACCGACGGCGAGCGCCTGGAGATCTTCTGGCACGGCGAGCAGATCGTGGACGTACCGCCGCGGACCGTCGCCCACGAGGGCCCGGTGTACCACCGTCCGTACGCCCGTCCCGACTGGCAGGACGCGCTGCAGGCCGACGACGCGGGCAAGCTGCCGCGCCCGGCGACCTCCGCCGAGCTGCGCGAGCAGGTCCTGGCGCTGGTCAGCTCCCCGAACCAGGCCTCCAAGGCGTGGGTGACGGACCAGTACGACCGCTTCGTCCAGGGCAACACGGTGCTCGCCCAGCCCGAGGACGCGGGCATGATCCGGATCGACGAGGAGACCAACCTCGGCGTGGCCATGGCGACCGACGGCAACGGCCGGTACGCCAAGCTCGACCCGTACGCCGGCGCGCAGCTCGCACTCGCCGAGTCGTACCGCAACGTCGCCGCCTCCGGCGCCAAGCCGCTCGCCATCTCCAACTGCCTCAACTTCGGCTCGCCCGAGGACCCGGATGTCATGTGGCAGTTCGCCGAGGCCACCCGCGGTCTCGCGGACGGCTGCCTGGAGCTGGGCACGCCGGTCACCGGCGGCAATGTCTCGCTGTACAACCAGACCGGTGAGACGGCGATCCACCCGACCCCGGTCGTGGCGGTGCTCGGTGTGATCGACGACATCAGCCGGCGTACGCCGATCGCGTTCGCGGAGGAGGGCCAGCTGCTGTACCTCCTCGGTGACACGTACGAGGAGTTCGGCGGCTCGGCCTGGTCCCAGGTCGTGCACAACCACCTCGGCGGGCTGCCGCCGAAGGTGGACCTGGGCCGCGAGAAGCTGCTCGCCGAGATCCTGATCTCGGCCTCCCGCGACGGCATGATCGACGCGGCACACGACCTGTCGGACGGTGGCGTGATCCAGGCGGTGACCGAGTCCTGCCTGCGCGGTGGCAAGGGCGCGCGCCTGCTGACCCCGGACGGCCTGGACCCGTTCGTGTTCCTCTTCTCCGAGTCGGCGGGCCGGGCGGTCGTCGCCGTCCCGCGCAGCGAGGAGCTCCGCTTCACCGACATGTGCGGTGCGCGCGGTCTGCCCGCGACGCGGATCGGTGTCGTGGACGGCGAGGAGATCGACGTCCAGGGCGCGTTCAGCATCCCGCTGGACGAACTCCGCACGGCCCACGAGGGGACGATCCCGGCCCTGCTCGCATAGGGCCTCCGCGTCACAAGCGGTTGTAGCGATTCCGTGCCCCCGCAGTTCCTGGACTGCGGGGGCACGTCCGCATACTGATGCCGTGACCGACATCGTCAAGTACCTTCCCGAAGCCGCGGTACCCGCGGGGGGCGCCCCGGCCTGGTCCGTCGCGGACGCCGAGCGCTGGCGCAAGGCCCGCACCCCCGCGTTCTTGGCGCCGGTCGCCGGCGGCTGGGCTCTCGCGCCCCTGGTCCTCGTCGCGGTCGTCCTGCTGGGCTGGAACGAACCCGAGGTCGTGCCTCGCGGCACCTCATGGGACGGCTATCCCGCCGCGGTCCTCCTGCTCACGCTGCCCCTCTGGTTCCGCTTCCTGCCGGCCGCGGTCCTGTTCTCCGTACCCGTGATCGTGCTGGAAGCGGTCCTCGCGCTGACCGGCCTCGACGCCGCCGACACCGCGGGCCGGGCGGGCAATGGGCTGGTCCTCGCCCTGTCCGCAGGGGCCTTCACCGGCGCGCTGCTGCGCCTGAGGGCCCGCCGCCGTCAGCGCGAACTGGCTCTCGCGGCGGCCGGCAAGACCCGCGGCCCGCTGCCGGAGAAGCTGCCCGAGGCCCACCGCCGCCGTGGCCTCCGGTTGATCCTCGCCGGGGCCGCGCTGTGTCTCGCCGCCGCCGGGCTGCTCGTCTGGGGCCTGGTCCAGGACCTGAGGGCGAATCACGGCCCCACCCCGTACGACGCCATGGGCCAGCAGGTCGTCGCCATGCTGCTGCTCGTCCCCGGTACCACCCTGCTCGGCCGGGGCATCGCCGCACGCCGGGCCGCCCGGCGGCTGCACACCGGGCCGCAGCCGGTGCTGCGCGTCGGCATCCGGGGCCGGGACTCCCTCCACTGGCTGTACGCGGACGCCCGCACCCCCTCCGCGCCGCCCCTGATCGCCTACCGCGACCGGTACGAGGACACCGCGTACCGGGGCAGGACGCTCCTGGGCGGACCGGAGGAGCGGCTGCGCACCGAGCATCACGACATCAACCAGTACAGCGAGCCCTTCGAGGCGATCCTGTACGGCGTGCCCTGCGAAGGCGCCGAGGTCGTCCTGGAGTTCGCCGTCTTCTCCGGCAGCGGCGGCACCCTCGAATCCAACGTCACGGCCGCACCGCTGCTCCCGGCCCGGTGCGGCAGGCTCCGCGCGTGGAGCCCGGCCGGCACGTCCTACCGCGTGCGGTGCCGCGAGGAGGAGGCCCGCCGCTCCGACGGGTCCTCCGGCAGTTCCGGCTGTGGCTCCAGCAGCAGTTGCAGCAGTTGTGGGGGCGGCTGCGGGGGCGGTGATTGATCGGGCAGACTCGCCGCATGGCACCCAAGACCAGGCGGTACGACTCCGCGAAGATCCGCGCCGCCGTGCTCGCCCAGTTCGGCCATGTACGGGACGCGGCAGTCTCGCTCACACCCGGTCAGCTCGCGCTGCCGGCCCACCTGGGGGACTGGACGGTACGGGATCTGGCCGCGCACATCGCCTGGGTGGTCGATTCCCTCGCCGACGCAATCGAGCGGCCCGCGCCCGCCAAGGCCGGGATCACCGCGGTGGAGTGGCCCTTCGAGACGGCCCGGCTGGCGCGGCGGATCTCCGAGGCCGCCAAGGAGCGTGCCCTCGACGAGCCCGTGGCCGCGCAGTACGAACGGGTGGCGGCCCGGCTCGCGCCGGCTCTCGCGCAGACTCCTGCGACGCGTCCGCTGTCGCTGCGCGTGGGAGCGATGACACTGGCCGACTTCATGGTCACCCGTACCGTCGAACTCGTCGTACACACCGACGACTTGAACCGGGCCACCGGGCTGGAGATCCCCTTCGACCGGCAGGCCCTGGCCGCGTGCACCCGGCTCCTCGCGGACGCCCTGGCGCTGAAGGCGCCCGGCGCGTCGGTCGAGGTGCGCGTCCCGCCGTACGCCGTGGTGCAGTGCGTGGAGGGGCCGCGGCACACGCGCGGGACCCCGCCCAATGTCATCGAGACCGACGCGCTCACCTGGGTGCGGCTCGCGACGGGGCGTACGGAGTGGCGGGAGGCGGTGGAGGCCGCCGCCGTCCGCGCGAGCGGCGAACGCGCCGACCTGTCCGGGCTGCTGCCGATCCTGGCCTGACCGGCGGGATGGAACCAGAAACCCCACCCGCACCGTCCCAGGGCCATGCAGAAGCTCCGAATGACCACCACCGTCCTGGCCCTCCTCACGCTCGCCGCCTGTGGCACGGAAACCGGGTCAGGGGCCGGTTCCGGTTCCGGTGCCGGAGGGGGCTCCTCCGTCGACACGGCCCTGCCCGTCACCGGGGTCAGGTGGACCGTCGACACCCTGACCGTGAACGGCAAGCCGGCCGAGGCCCCCGCCGGCGCCCATGTCGAGATCGACGCCAAGGGCCGTGCCTCGGGCAACTTCGGCTGCAACCGGTTCGGCGCCGACGTCACGGTCAAGGGCGACGCGATCACGGTCGGCCCCGCCCAGTCCACGGAGATCGGCTGCGAGAAGGATCTGCAGCAGTTCGAGACGGCGCTGACGCGTGCCTTCTCCGGGGAGCTGAAGGCGAAGCTCGCGGGCGACAGGCTCACGCTGACGACCCAGCGGGGCGACACGATCGCGCTGACCTCGAAGCCCGACAAGTCCGAGAAGCCGGAGAAGCCCGTGCAGCTGATCGGCCCCGAGTGGGCCGTCGATTCCCTCCTCGACGGCGGAACCGTCTCCTCCCTGCCGGCCGACGTCGCGGGCAAGGCGCAGCTCACCTTCGGCAAGGACGGGACCGTCGGCGGCAGCCTCGGCTGCAACCGGGTCTCGGGCAAGGCGACCGTCGACGGTTCGACCCTTACCTTCGGCAGGCTCGCGAGCACCCGGAAGATGTGCCCCGGCCCGGTCATGGAGACCGAGCGGGCCCTTCAGAACGTCCTGAAGGGCAAGGTGACGTACACGATCGACGGCAGCACCCTGACCCTGACCGCCGCCGACGGCACGGGGCTGCGGGCGACCGCGATCGAGGCGGAGCCGAGGCCGCGGAAGTAATCACCCTCCGTAGGAGGAGCGGGGACCGTGCGTACCGACAGGGGCCAAATTCGGACCAGTGGTCGATCTCGCCTACACTCGGTGGCGTGCGTGGCGATGGACGACTCAACCACGACCTGCTCCCCGGCGAGAAAGGCCCCCAGGACGCTTGCGGCGTCTTCGGTGTCTGGGCTCCCGGCGAAGAGGTCGCCAAGCTCACCTATTTCGGACTGTATGCCCTGCAGCACCGTGGACAGGAGTCCGCGGGCATCGCAGTGAGCAACGGGTCCCAGATCCTGGTTTTCAAGGACATGGGCCTGGTCTCACAGGTCTTCGACGAAACTTCCCTCGGCTCCCTCCAGGGCCACATCGCGGTCGGTCATGCCCGCTACTCCACCACCGGTGCCTCGGTGTGGGAGAACGCGCAGCCCACCTTCCGCGCGACCGCCCACGGCTCGATCGCCCTGGGGCACAACGGCAACCTGGTCAACACCGCCGAGCTGGCGGAGATGGTCGCCGACCTGCCCCGCCAGGACGGCCGGGCCACCCAGGTCGCGGCGACCAACGACACCGATCTGGTGACCGCGCTCCTCGCGGGCCAGGTCGACGCCGACGGCAAGCCGCTCACCATCGAGGAAGCGGCCACCAAGGTCCTCCCCGAGGTCAAGGGCGCCTTCTCCCTCGTCTTCATGGACGAGGGCACGCTGTACGCCGCCCGTGACCCGCAGGGCATCCGCCCGCTGGTCCTCGGCCGGCTGGAGCGCGGCTGGGTGGTCGCGAGTGAGTCCGCCGCCCTCGACATCTGCGGTGCCAGCTTTGTCCGCGAGGTCGAACCGGGCGAGCTGATCGCCATCGACGAGAACGGACTTCGCACCTCCCGATTCGCGGAAGCGAAGCCCAAGGGCTGTGTCTTCGAGTACGTCTACCTGGCGCGCCCGGACACCGACATCGCCGGCCGGAACGTGTACCTCTCCCGCGTGGAGATGGGCTGCCGACTGGCCAAGGAAGCCCCGGCCGACGCCGATCTGGTGATAGCCACGCCGGAGTCCGGCACGCCCGCGGCCGTCGGCTACGCGGAGGCCAGCGGCATTCCGTACGGCGTCGGACTGGTCAAGAACGCCTACGTCGGCCGGACCTTCATCCAGCCCTCGCAGACGATCCGCCAGCTCGGCATCCGCCTCAAGCTCAACCCGCTCAAGGAAGTCATCCGCGGCAAGCGCCTGGTGGTCGTCGACGACTCGATCGTCCGCGGCAACACCCAGCGCGCCCTGGTCAAGATGCTCCGCGAGGCGGGCGCGGCCGAGGTCCACATCCGGATCTCGTCCCCGCCGGTGAAGTGGCCCTGCTTCTTCGGTATCGACTTCGCCACCCGCGCCGAGCTGATCGCCAACGGCATGACCGTCGACGAGATCGCCAGGTCGCTGGGCGCCGACTCCCTCTCGTACATCTCCATCGACGGCATGATCGAGGCGACCACCATCGCCAAGCCGAACCTGTGCCGCGCCTGCTTCGACGGCGAGTACCCGATGGAGCTGCCCGACCCCGAGCTGCTGGGCAAGCAGCTTCTGGAGACCGAGCTGCTGGGCGGCACGGACGCCGCCGACGCGCTCCGTCGTCCGTGACCCAAGGCCCCGTCCAACCAATCCGAAAGATCCCGGACAATGTCTGAGACTGGTGCGTCCTACGCGGCCGCGGGCGTCGACATCGAGGCGGGCGACCGCGCCGTCGAGCTCATGAAGGAGTGGGTGAAGAAGACGCAGCGCCCCGAGGTTCTCGGCGGCCTGGGCGGCTTCGCCGGCCTCTTCGACGCCTCCGCCCTCAAGCGCTACGAGCGTCCGCTGCTCGCCTCCGCCACCGACGGCGTCGGCACGAAGGTCGACCTCGCCCGCAAGATGGGCGTGTACGACTCCATCGGCCACGACCTCGTCGGCATGGTCGTCGACGACCTGGTGGTCTGCGGTGCCGAGCCGCTGTTCATGACCGACTACATCTGCGTCGGCAAGGTCCACCCCGAGCGTGTCGCCGCGATCGTGAAGGGCATCGCCGAGGGCTGTGTACTGGCCGGCTGCGCCCTGGTCGGCGGCGAGACCGCCGAGCACCCGGGCCTGCTGGGCCCGGACGACTTCGATGTGGCCGGCGCCGGTACGGGCGTGGTGGAGGCCGACCAGCTGCTCGGCGCGGACCGTATCCGTACGGGTGACGCGGTGATCGCGATGGCGTCCTCCGGTCTTCACTCGAACGGGTACTCGCTGGTCAGGCATGTGGTCTTCGACCGGGCCGGCTGGGCGCTCGACCGCGAGGTCGAGGAGTTCGGCCGCACCCTCGGCGAGGAGCTGCTGGAGCCCACCAAGATCTACTCGCTGGACTGCCTGGCGCTCACCCGTACGACCGAGGTGCACGCCTTCTCGCACGTCACCGGCGGCGGTCTGGCCAACAACCTGGCCCGGGTGATCCCGGACCACCTGCACGCCACTGTGGACCGTTCCACGTGGACTCCGGGCGCGGTCTTCGACCTGGTCGGCAAGGCGGGTCAGGTCGAGCGGCTGGAGCTGGAGAAGACGCTCAACATGGGCGTGGGCATGATCGCCGTCGTCCCCGAGCAGTCGGTGGACGTGGCGCTCGCCACACTGGCCGACCGCGGCGTCGACGCCTGGGTGGCCGGTGAGATCACCGAGCGCGGCGAGCACGCCTCGGGCGCGGCTCTCACCGGCACGTACTCAAATTAAAGGCGCCGCGAAGTAGGCCCCCGAGGCAGCACAGAACCCGGTCCGGGGCGAGCCCCCGGACCGGGTCAGGTGATGAAGATATGCAGAGTCAAGCGCCGCGACGCTGCGATGACGGACCGGACTCTTCGTCCTCGTCGTCGTCATCGTTGTACAGATCCGCGTACTGGGCGTACGGGTCGTCTTCCTCGTCGTCGTCCTCGAACGGCTCGCCGTTAGGCGGCTGGTTCGAAGTCGAAGCGCCCAGCTCGTTGGCCAGACGCGAGAGGTCAGTCCCGCCGCTGTTGTACTTCAGCTGGCGGGCGACCTTTGTCTGCTTGGCCTTGGCCCGGCCGCGCCCCATGGCTCGACCCCCTCGGTGACGGGGCTCGACGGCCCCAGAGTCTTGACACGCGTTCATGAGTCGGAACGGACTCTCGGGGAGAGACCGGTCCGTAGGGCTTCAACGGTACCTGCTTCCGCGGCCATACGGTACGCCGCCCGCATGACGTGCCTCGGTGCAGGACCAGCGAGACGCCCCGTACTCGCTGGTCAGCTGCGATTTTAACCTCTTCTCGGGGGTCGACCCGCCGAAGGGCAGTGAGCCATCTCTCGCCGCCCTCCGCCGGGTCCTCCCACCAGGCCCTGATCAGGTGGTGCGTCAGCGCGTGGCGCGGGCCTCGGCCATGCGCTGTTCGGCGATCCGGTCGGCCGCCGCGGCCGGCGGAATGCCGTCCGTCTTCGCACGAGCGAATATGGCCAGGGTGGTGTCGAAGATCTTCGAGGCCTTCGCCTTGCACCGGTCGAAGTCGAAGCCGTGCAGCTCGTCCGCGACCTGGATCACACCGCCGGCGTTCACCACGTAGTCCGGCGCGTAGAGGATCCCGCGGTCCGCGAGGTCCTTCTCCACGCCCGGGTGGGCGAGCTGGTTGTTGGCCGCGCCGCAGACCACCGTGGCGGTGAGCGCCGGGACGCTGGCGTCGTTCAGGGCGCCGCCGAGCGCGCACGGGGCGTAGATGTCGAGCCCCTCGGTCCGGATCAGCGCGTCGGTGTCCGCGACCGCCATGACGGCCGGGTTGCCCGGGTGCCTGTCGAGGATCCGCTGTACCGACTCGGCCCGTACGTCCGTGATCACGACCTCGGCGCCGTCCGCCAGCAGGTGCTCCACGAGGTGGTGACCGACCTTGCCGACGCCCGCGACGCCGACCTTGCGGCCGCGCAGCGTCGGGTCCCCCCACAGGTGCTGGGCGCTCGCGCGCATGCCCTGGAAGACACCGAAGGCGGTCAGGACGGAGGAGTCGCCGGCGCCGCCGTTCTCGGGGGAGCGGCCGGTCGCCCAGCGGGTCTCGCGGGCGACGACGTCCATGTCCGCGACGTACGTGCCGACGTCGCACGCGGTGACGTAGCGGCCACCCAGGGAGTCCACGAACCGGCCGTAGGCGAGCAGCAGCGCCTCACTCTTGAGGGTGTCCGGGTCGCCGATGATCACGGCCTTGCCACCACCGTGGTCGAGCCCGGCCATGGCGTTCTTGTACGACATGCCGCGGGCGAGGTTGAGCGCGTCCAGGACGGCCTCCTCGTCGGAGGCGTACGCGTGGAAGCGCGTGCCGCCGAGGGCGGGGCCCAGGGCGGTCGAGTGGATGGCGATGACGGCCTTCAGGCCACTGGCACGGTCCTGGCAGAGCACGACTTGCTCGTGGCCCCCCTGCTCCGATCGGAACAGGGTGTGCAGGACGCCGTCGGTTACGTCGGTCACGGTGGTGACTCCCATGTAAGAGAAGCGGCGGGGACGCCCTCCCTGTGGGTGGGGGAGAGCCGGTGGGCAAGAGAGTAAGTCCTGCGGAGCCGGACCAGGGAGGCGGTGTCGCGGATCACCCCCTCCCGGAGTACGGGCATGGGACGATTTACAGCATTCCGCATGGGCAGGGCATCGGGGCGGCCCGGCGGCACCGGCGAGGGAGTGAGCGTGACCAAGGCGTCGGCATTGATCGTCCCGTACGCGTCCTATCTGCGCGTGTACGAGCCGCTGGCCGCCTTTCCCGAGCCCGAGCGGACCCACTGGACGCGTTACGCCGCCCGTGCGGCCACGCCCACGTACCAGGACGAACTCCGGCGCTCCCTGGCCGACTTGCTGCCCACTCCGCCGGTTCCGGTACCGGTGCACGAGAGCGCCGACGCGTTCACCGCGACGGTGGACGGGGTGCTGGTCGTCTGTCCCTGGCGGACCAGGCTGCGGGGCTGGCAGGCGCTGGAGGAGCTGGTGGAGGACTTTCCCGCCCCGGTGCTGGACGCGGCGCTGCCGCCGGTCGTGCGCCGGCAGGCGGCCGCGGACTACGAGCGGTGGCGGGAGCGGAACCCCGACGCGCGCCCGTGGATCCGCGGCGCGGTGTGGCAGGTGCCGGTGCGCTGGTTCGCGCTCTTCTCGGACGAGGAGCGCGAGTACGAGCAGGGCGAGCGGCTGCGCTACCGGACCCCGATGGTGCAGGCCAGGCGGCGGGTGGCGCGCGCCCTGAAGACGCTGCGGGACGTCTCCGAGGCGGGTCCGCTGATCGACGGCCTGGTAGATGTGGGGGCCTGGCTGGAGGAATTCCACCCCCGCTCACTGGTCGAGCTCGACTACGGGGGTCTGGTGCACACCCTCCCGGAGGCCCAGCTCACGGCGGACCGGTCGGCCGCGGATCTGGCCGAGGGGATCGCCGCCCTGCGGGACGGGGACGAGGCCGGCGCGGACGAGGCGTACGGGCGGCTCTCGGAACGCTGGCGGGCCGTACGGGAACGTCTCTTCGCGAACTGAGACCCACGACACCTGACGGACCGGGAACTCCGCACGGATCAGGGCCTTTGTGTCAAGCGTGACGGACGGCACTTACTGGTCTCTTGCGCCGTTCCCCCACCCTCGTGCCAAAATAGGACAAGGAGTCCGGGGGAGGACTCCTTCCACCCAACTTTGGGGGGATTGCTCGGCATTGCACTCTATGGGGGGTCTTGTGACCCCTGGTCTCCCTGTGACTGATCGTCACGGGGGTGTGACTGTCCGCTATGGCATGGTCCATCGGCTTCCGCCGCTGATGAACACCTGAGAGGGCAATTCCATCGGTTTGGCCGACGTGGCTGGACGGATGGTGTAGTTGTAGTGCCGAGGACAAGCCGTTCGTCCTATAACCGACTCGGCCCGCGTCTGCCATTTCGGGCAACGTGGGTCAAGGTGCAGAATTTAGAGGAAAGAACCGTGATGGTTCGGTTCTCCCGAGGAGGCCGCTCATGACCGCTCGCACCCCTGATGCCGAGCCGCTGCTGACCCCGGCTGAGGTTGCCACGATGTTCCGCGTGGACCCGAAGACGGTGACCCGTTGGGCCAAGGCAGGCAAGCTCACGTCCATCCGCACGCTGGGTGGACACCGGCGTTACCGCGAGGCTGAGGTCCGCGCACTGCTTGCGGGAATTCCGCAGCAGCGCAGCGAGGCCTGAACAACAGCAACACCTTGAAACACCCCGTTACACCCCCGCTTTACCGGGCATTCTCCGGGTCCCCCAATCCGGTGCCGCCCACCTAGCTCCATACGACCGGCCCCTGCCCCAACAGGTGCCTCACCCTCGCTGTACGGGTGCGTTGTCGTCGATCGCGCTGGACTCCGCCGGGTCCAGCGCGATCTTTTTTGTGCCCGCGGGTGGCGCTCCCTCAAGGTGCAATTGCACATATTAAATTGACGAGGTGTAAGGGGAGGGTAAGTTGACCACTTCTGAAAACTCGTGAGGTGACACCCGTCACATGGCCTGTTGCTTGCCAGGAGCTCAGGCCGGCGGGGGAGTTTCGTCCTCACAGGCCTCGGCGGAGGCGTCGACGGCGGCCTCGGCCGCCCTTCGGGGGCGGCGGGGTGCGGTGGGCTCCATCGCGAGCCGCAGCAGCTGATGGCAGATCGGGCAGTGGCGGGTGAAGTGCCGGTAGCCCGAGGCGGCCGCCAGATGGGCCCGGAGCAGTGCGCGTGTCTCGTGCCTCGCTGCCGACGCCGCCATACGCGCCACCTCCCGGCTTCCCCGTTCTCTTCTGGGTACCGGGGGCGGGTGACTCCGTCAAGACGACGGGACACGCCCGGACACGACGAAGGCCCGGATCCAGGGGATCCGGGCCTTCGTCTACTGCGGTACTTCTCTGCGGTCCTGACGGGATTTGCTGTATCCGATGGCGGCTTCGCCGCGTGGCGTGGCCTCCGGGGCGCGGTCCGGGGCGAACAGCGCCAGAGCCCGCATCCGGCGGGGATGCGGGCTCTGGCATTCATGCGGTCCTGACGGGATTTGAACCCGCGGCCTCCACCTTGACAGGGTGGCGAGCACTCCAAACTGCTCCACAGGACCAGGTTTCACAGCCTCAGATGTGCGTTGGCTGCGAGAGAGACTGTACAGCAGCTCAGGGGCTGCGGTCGAACTCCGGGGCACGTACCGCGCCGTGTCATGGCGCGGCGGCGTCGATCGCCTTCACGATGCGCTTGTCGGAGACCGGGAAGGCCGTGCCCAGCGCGTGCGCGAAGTAGCTGACGCGCAGTTCCTCGATCATCCAGCGGATGTCCAGTACCTCCTGCGGGACCGGCCTGCCCTGCGGCATCTGCTCCAGCAGCCAGGCGTACTCGTCCTGCATCTCGTGGACCTTCTCCATGCGCGTGGTGTCGCGCTGGACGCCGGTCGGCATCTGCTGGAGCCGGCGGTCCACCGCGACGAGGTAGCGCATCAGGTCGGGCAGCCGGCGCAGGCCGGTCCCCGTCACGAATCCCGGCGGTACGAGCCGCGCCAGGTGGTCCCGTACGTCGGTGAGGTTCGCCAGCAGGGCCGGGCTCGACGCGGCCTTCAGCCGGCGCTCACAGGACTGCCAGGCGGCCAGGATCTGCTGGACCTGGCCCACCGTCCGTACGGTCGTGTCGACGAGGTCGGCGCGCACCTTGTCGTACAGCTTGCGGAACGATTCCTCGTCCCACGCCGGGCCCCCGTGCTCGGCGATCAGCCGGTCCGCCGCGGCCGTCGCGCAGTCGTCGAAGAGCGCCTGGATCGAGCCGTGCGGATTGCGGGACAGGGCCAGCTTCTGCTGGTTCGTCAGCTTGTCCGAGGCGAACTTGGCCGGGTTGACCGGGATGTTCAGCAGGATCAGCTTCCGGGTGCCCCGCCACATCGCCTGCTGCTGCTCGGCCTCGGTGTCGAAGAGCCGTACGGAGACGGTGTCGCCGGCGTCGACCAGTGCCGGGTAGGCCTTGACCGGCTGGCCCGCCCGGCGGGTCTCGAAGGTGCGTGACAGCGTGCCGATCGTCCAGTCCGTCAGGCCCGTGCGCTCGACGGACTCGCCCGAGGGGCCGGCGGAGGCCGCGGCGGCCTTGGAGAGGGCCTGGCGGGCCTTGGGCTTGAGAGCCAGTCGGAGCGCTTCGAGGTCCTTGTCCTCGGCCAGCTTGCGACGGCGCTCGTCGATGATCCGGAAGGTGATCTTCAGGTGGTCCGGTACCCGGGAGAGGTCGAAGTCCTCCGCCGTCACCGGGACGCCGACCATCCGCTTCAGCTCGCGCGCCAGAGTCAGCGGGAGGGGCTCCTGCAGGGGGACCGCCCGGTCCAGGAACGCCTTGGCGTAGTTCGGGGCCGGGACGTAGTGCCGGCGGACCGGCTTGGGCAGCGAGCGGATCAGCTCGGTGACGACCTCCTCGCGCAGGCCCGGGATCTGCCAGTCGAAGCCTTCAGAGGTGACCTGGTTCAGCACCTGGAGCGGGATGTGGACGGTCACACCGTCGGCGTCCGCGCCCGGCTCGAACTGGTACGTCACCCGGAACTTGAGCGTGCCCTGCCGCCAGGAGTCGGGGTAGTCGTCCTTCGTGACGGCCTCGGCCGACTCGTTGATGAGCATGGAGCGCTCGAAGTCGAGCAACTCCGGCTCGTCGCGCTTCTTCTGCTTCCACCACGAGTCGAAGTGCGCGCCGGACACGACGTGTTCGGGAATGCGCTGGTCGTAGAAGTCGAAGAGTGTCTCGTCGTCCACCAGGATGTCGCGGCGCCGGGCCCGGTGCTCCAACTCCTCGACCTCGGTCAGGAGTTTGCGGTTGTCGGCGAAGAACTTGTGGTGGGTACGCCAGTCGCCCTCGACCAGCGCGTTGCGGATGAAAAGGTCACGGCTCGTCTCGGCGTCGATCCGGCCGTAGTTGATCTTGCGCTGCGCGACGATCGGTACGCCGTACAGCGTGACCTTCTCGTACGCCATCACGGCCGCCTGGTCCTTCTCCCAGTGCGGTTCGCTGTACGTGCGCTTGATCAGATGCTGCGCGACCGGCTCGACCCACTCCGGCTCGATCTTCGCGTTGACCCGGGCCCACAGGCGGGACGTCTCGACGAGCTCCGCCGACATGAGGAAGCGCGGCTGCTTCTTGAAGAGCGCGGACCCCGGGAAGACGGCGAACTTCGCGCTGCGCGCGCCCAGGTACTCGTTCTTGTCGGTGTCCTTCAGGCCGATGTGCGACAACAGCCCGGCGAGGAGCGAGGTGTGGACGGCCTGTTCGGACGCGTCCTGCTCGGAGAGGTGGATGCCCATCGTCTTGGCGACCGAGCGCAGCTGCGCGTAGATGTCCTGCCATTCGCGGATGCGCAGGAAGTTGAGGTACTCCTGCTTGCACATCCGGCGGAACGACGACGAGCCCCGCTCCTTCTGCTGCTCGCGGATGTACCGCCACAGATTGAGGAAGGCCAGGAAGTCGCTGGTCTCGTCCTTGAAGCGGGCGTGCTGCTGGTCCGCCTGCTGCTGCTTGTCGGACGGGCGCTCGCGCGGGTCCTGGATCGAGAGCGCGGCCGCGATGACCATGACCTCGCGCACGCAGTTGTTCCGGTCCGCCTCGACGACCATACGGGCCAGCCGCGGGTCGACGGGGAGCTGGGAGAGCTTGCGGCCCATCGGCGTCAGACGCTTCTTCGGATCCTTCTCCGTCGGGTCGAGCGCCCCCAGCTCCTGGAGCAGCTGCACGCCGTCGCGGATGTTGCGGTGGTCCGGCGGGTCGATGAAGGGGAACTTCTCGATCTCGCCGAGGCCGGCCGCGGTCATCTGGAGGATGACGGACGCCAGGTTCGTCCGGAGGATCTCCGCGTCCGTGAACTCCGGGCGGGTCAGGAAGTCGTCCTCGGAGTACAGCCGGATGCAGATGCCGTCGGACGTACGGCCGCAGCGGCCCTTGCGCTGGTTGGCGCTGGCCTGCGAGATCCGCTCGATGGGCAGCCGCTGGACCTTGGTGCGGTGGCTGTAGCGGGAGATCCGCGCGGTGCCCGGGTCGATCACGTACTTGATGCCCGGGACGGTGAGGGAGGTCTCGGCGACGTTCGTCGCGAGGACGATCCGGCGGCCGGTGTGTTGCTGGAACACCCGGTGCTGCTCGGCGTGCGAAAGCCGCGCATACAGCGGGAGGACTTCCGTGAACCGGAGGTTCTTCTTGTTCAGCGCGTCCGCCGTGTCGCGGATCTCCCGCTCGCCGGACAGGAAGACCAGGACGTCGCCCGGGCCGGCGGACTGGAGCTCGTCGACGGCGTCGCAGATCGCGGTGATCTGGTCGCGGTCGGACTCCTCGCTGTCGTCCTCCAGGAGCGGGCGGTAGCGGACCTCCACCGGATACGTACGGCCGCTGACCTCGACGATGGGTGCGTCGCCGAAGTGGCGGGAGAAGCGCTCCGGGTCGATCGTCGCGGAGGTGATCACGACCTTGAGGTCGGGGCGCCTGGGCAGCAGCTGCGCCAGATAGCCCAGCAGGAAGTCGATGTTGAGGGACCGCTCGTGGGCCTCGTCGATGATGATCGTGTCGTACGCGCGCAGCTCGCGGTCGGTCTGGATCTCCGCGAGGAGGATGCCGTCCGTCATCAGCTTGACGAAGGTGGAGTCCTGGTCGACCTGGTCGGTGAACCGGACCTTCCAGCCGACCGCCTCGCCCAGCGGGGTCCGCAGCTCGTCCGCGATCCGCTCGGCGACCGTGCGCGCGGCGATCCGGCGGGGCTGGGTGTGCCCGATCATGCCCTTCACACCGCGGCCCAGCTCCATACAGATCTTGGGGATCTGGGTCGTCTTGCCCGAGCCGGTCTCGCCCGCGACGATCACGACCTGGTGGTCCCGTATCGCGTCGGCGATGTCGTCCTTCCGCTGGCTGACCGGCAGCGACTCGGGGTACGTGACCGCCGGCCTACGGGCAGCCCGCAGGGCGACCCGCTGCGCGGACTTGTCCGCCTCGGCGGCGATCTCGTCGAGCACCGCCTGGCGGGCCTCGGGCTTGCGGATGCGGCGGGCGCCCTCGAGGCGGCGGCCGAGCCGGTGGGCGTCGCGGAGCGACAGCTCTTCGAGGACGGTCTGCAGGGCTGCGAAGGAAGTAGACATACCTGATTCAGGATCTCACCCGCCGGAACCGGGTGGCGAACCCATTTACGGGGCGTGGCCCGGGACACGCGAAAGGCCCCCGTCCTCGGACGGGGGCCTTTCGACCAGTGGCTGGGGCCGGGGTCGAACCGGCGACCTATCGCTTTTCAGGCGATCGCTCGTACCAACTGAGCTACCCAGCCACGCAGCTCTTGCGAGCCGCAGCGGTCCTGACGGGATTTGAACCCGCGGCCTCCACCTTGACAGGGTGGCGAGCACTCCAAACTGCTCCACAGGACCAAGCAATGTGCGAGAACAAGTCTCGCACATGGTGTTGCGTGCCCCCAACGGGATTCGAACCCGTGCTACCGCCTTGAAAGGGCGGCGTCCTGGGCCACTAGACGATGAGGGCTAAGGGCCCACCTGGGCGCTTCGCAGCGCGTCGGGGACGTGTGAAGCATATGGGATGCGGGGAGCTATCGCCAAAACGGTTTCCGCCCGGCCAGCCCTAGGGGCGCGGTGGGGCCGGGAGGTGGCGGCTGACCTCGGCTGTTGTCAGGCCCAGGCCGCCCAGCGTGATCTCGTCCCAGGCCTGCAGCCGTTTGGTGGTGCGGTCCAGGTAGAGCACCGAGGTCCGGACCTTCTCCGGTTCCTTGTTCTGGAGCGCGCGCAGGCCGCCGCCGCCCGTCGAGCCCTCGATCTTCAGCCGGGTGCCGAACCGCATGACCTCGTTCACCCGGTGGTGCACATGTCCGGCGAGTACGAGCGGGACCGCGCCGTCGGTCTCGCGCGCCGCGACCGGGTTGTGCGCGACCGCGATGTCCACCGGGGTCCCGGCCGCCGCCTGGTCGCGCAGTGCGGAGGCGAGGCGCAGGCCGGCCATCCGCTCGGCCGGGTCGCCCTGGGCCCTGACCGTGCGGTCCGGCGTGAACTGCGGGTCGCCGGTGCCGGCCACCCGCAGTCCGGCGACCGTGACGGCCCGGTTGTCGTCGAGGACGTGCACGTTCTTGAGCTTGGAGAGGTACGCCTGAGTCGCGCGCGAGTCGTGGTTGCCGCGGACCCAGACATAGGGCGCGCCGAGGTCGGGGATCGGGTCGAGGAAGGCGTTCTCGGCGGTGCTGCCGTGGTCCATGGTGTCGCCGGAGTCGATGATCACGTCGATGTCGTACTGCTCGACGAGCGAGCCGATGATGTGCCAGGCGGCGGGGTTGAGGTGGATGTCGGAGACGTGCAGGACACGCATCGTGGCCGGGTCCGGCTGGTACGCGGGGAGGGTCGACGTCGCTTCGTACAGCTTGGTCACGTTCGTCACCAGCCGGGCCAATTCCTGCTGGTACACATCGAATTCGGTGACGATGCTGCGCGCGTTGCCGACGACGGACGGGGCGCCGGCCAGCAGCCCGGAGAACTTGGGCTCCAGGACCGACTTCGGGTTCCAGGTGGCGAACGCGGTCGCGCCGGACGCCGCCAGCAGCGCGAGGGCGAGGCCGCCGGCGGCGAGCGCGGGGCGCGGGCGGCGGTAGACGGCCAGCCCCAGCGCGGTCGCTCCCGAGACGACGGCGACACAGGACCGTACGGCCAGGTCGACCGTGCCGCGGCCGACGTCGCGGACGATCTCGTCCTCCAGACCGGAGATCCGTTCGGGGTGCTCGACCAGGGCCGCCGAACGGGCCGGGTCGAGCCGGTCGACGTCCACGTCGAGCCGGAGCGGGGCGACATGGGAGCTCAGTTCGAGCGCGCCCAGCGGTGACACGTTGATCTTGGTGCCCCCGGAGAGGGACGGCCGCAGGGTCATGTTGGTATCGACGGGACCCACGGGCGTACGGACGCTGCCGACGATCAGCAGGCCCAGCCACGCGCCGAGCACCACGACGGCCACCATGCCCGTGGCCCGGGCGACGGGGTGCGGGGAGCGGGTCAGGACGGCGGTCGGCGCACGGCGCGCGCGGCCGGGCGCGCGGTCGGCCGAGCGGTCGGTCGCGCGCTCGAACCAGGCACGGAGCCGGCGGTGCGGGGGGAGGGGCATTGGTGCCGTATGCCCGCGTAGCGGCGCGGACATGCGGCACCGGTTCGTTCGGTGGAATGCGTGACAATGGCCGGGTGCTGGAAATGACGCGTGAGGAGTTCGAGGAGCTTGTCGCCGAGGCCCTGGACCGCATCCCGCCCGAACTGACGCGACTGATGGACAACGTCGCGGTGTTCGTGGAGGACGAGCCCCCGACGGACGACCCCGAGCTGCTCGGTCTGTACGAGGGGACTCCGCTGACCGACCGCGGGGAGTGGTACGCGGGTGTGCTGCCGGACCGGATCACCATCTACCGGGGGCCGACGCTGCGGATGTGCGAGTCGCGGGAGGACGTGGTGACGGAGACCGAGATCACGGTCGTGCATGAGATCGCCCATCACTTCGGCATCGACGACGCGCGGCTGCACGCGCTGGGGTACGGATGAGTTCGCCCCCGGACCGGGCTGGGCCGGGGTCCGGATCCGGCGAGCCGATCGATCCGGACGTCGATCTGCGTGCGCCCGCCCAGCGCGCGGAGACCGTCGGCCATGGGAAGTGGTGGGTGCTGTCGGCGATCTCGGTGGGCGGGGCGGCGGGGGCGTCGGCGCGCTACGGGGCCTCGCTGCTGTGGCCCACCCCACAGGGCGCCTTTCCGTGGGCGGTCTTCTGGGTCAATGTGCTGGGCTGCGCGCTGATCGGGGTGCTGATGGCGCTGATCGGCGAGCACGGCCGGTCGGCGCATCCGCTCGTGCGGCCGTTCCTGGGGGTGGGCGTGCTCGGCGGGTTCACGACCTTCTCGACGTACGCCGTGGACTTCAGGGACCTGCTGGAGCGCGGGGAGACCGGCACGGCGCTGGCGTACGCGGGCGGCACGGCGCTGGCGGCGCTGGCGGCGGTGTGGCTGGGGGCCTCGGCGACCCGGGCGGTGGTCCGGTGAACTGGCTGCTGGTGGTGGTGGGCGCCGCCGTGGGGGCTCCGCTGCGGTATCTGACGGACCGTGCGGTGCAGGCGCGGCACGATGGGGTGTTCCCCTGGGGGACGCTGGTGGTGAACGCCGCGGGCAGCCTGGTGCTGGGGGTGCTGTTGGGGGCGGCGGTCTCCTCGGAGGTGTACGCGCTGCTTGGCACCGGCCTGTGCGGGGCGCTGACGACGTACTCGACCTTCTCGTACGAGACGCTGCGACTGGCCGAGCTCGGCCGGAAGTTCTTCGCGGTGGCGAATGTGGCCACGTCCGTGCTGGTGGGGCTCGGCGCCGTGGTTCTGGGCGAGGCGCTCGGCGAAGGACTGCTGAGTTAGGTCCGGACAGGACCTGGCGGATGCCTTGCGCCCAGTCCGTTACGGCCCGCGCGTGTCCCTTACGGGGCAAAGGGAGTTGGGCACATTGACCCCGCTCGCCCGCGCCCCGGAGGTGCCGCCCGTGCGTCAGTTTCCCGTTCCCGTCCGACTGGCCGTCTCCGCACTCGCGGTCGCGGCGTCCGCGGGCTGCATGAGTGTGAGCGACGACTCGGGGAAGCCCGCGCCCTCCGCCCCGGCGGGCCGGCAGGGCGCCGCCGAACCCGACGGCGGGGTGCTGGGTCCGGACGGCCGCGTCCGTACGAACGGCCACGGGGACCACAACGGCAAGGGGGGCAAGGGCGGCAAGCACGGCCGGGACGGTGACGGCGGTGCCGACGACGCGTCGCCGAGCCCGAGCGGATCGGCCGGCGCCCCGGGCGGTCCGACCCCCGAGCCCGGCCGGCCGGACCCGGGGCCGCACGCCCCCGAGCCGACGGGCGAGGACACGCCCACCCGTACACCCGACCCGGAACCGCCCGTGAGTGAGCCGCCGGCGGTGACGCCGACTCCGGACCCCGAACCGGAGCCCTCCACCACCCCGTCGACGCAGCCGGAGGCGAGCTCCGACCGGGCCGCGGCGCAGCGCGAGCCGCAGGCATCGCCGCAGGTGGGACCGATGTAGGGGGGCCGGTTTGCCAGACAGGGGGGAGGGTGCGTATGGTTATAGATCGTTTGATCCCATTGCCCGGCGCCGTAAACAGAAGCGCGCCGCGTGGCGCGTACTCTCCCTTGCCGTGGCTGACCGCATTGAGGCGGTCGCATTTGCGATTCACGGAGTTTGGGCGCGTGCCGAGACTCCGGAAGGTTTCGCATTTCGCATGTCCATTTCCAGTACTGACCACACCGTCATGCCCGAGAACGAGTCCGTCGAGGGCGTAGACATCGTCGCGTCCGTCGAGACGGCCGAAGCGGCGGAGACGGCCGAGACGACCCCCGATGGCCCCGAGAGCCCCGAGACCCCGCAGATCACCTTCGGCGACCTGGGGCTGCCCGAGGGCATCGTCCGCAAGCTCGCGCAGAACGGTGTGACCACCCCCTTCCCGATCCAGGCCGCGACCATCCCGGACGCCCTGGCCGGCAAGGACATCCTCGGCCGCGGCCGCACCGGCTCCGGCAAGACCCTCTCCTTCGGTCTGCCGACGCTCGCCCTGCTGGCCGGCGGCCACACCGAGAAGAAGAAGCCCCGCGCGGTCATCCTCACCCCGACCCGCGAACTGGCGATGCAGGTCGCCGACGCCCTCCAGCCGTACGGCGACGTCCTCGGCCTGAAGATCAAGGTCGTCTGCGGCGGTACGTCGATGGGCAACCAGATCTACGCCCTGGAGCGTGGCGTCGACGTCCTCGTCGCCACCCCGGGCCGCCTGCGCGACGTCATCAACCGTGGCGCCTGCTCCCTGGAGAACGTCCAGGTCGCGGTCCTCGACGAGGCCGACCAGATGTCCGACCTGGGCTTCCTGCCCGAGGTCACCGAGCTGCTCGACCAGGTGCCGGCCGGCGGCCAGCGCATGCTCTTCTCCGCCACCATGGAGAACGAGATCAGCACCCTGGTCCGCCGCTACCTCGTCGACCCGGTCAGCCACGAGGTCGACAGCGCGCAGGGCAACGTCTCGACGATGTCGCACCACGTCCTCGTCGTGAAGCCGAAGGACAAGGCGCCGGTCACCGCCGCCATCGCCGCGCGCAAGGGCCGCACGATCATCTTCGTCCGCACCCAGCTGGGCGCGGACCGTATCGCGGAGCAGCTGCGCGAGTCGGGCGTGAAGGCCGACGCGCTGCACGGCGGTATGACCCAGGGCGCGCGGACCCGCACGCTGGCCGACTTCAAGGACGGGTACGTCAACGCGCTCGTCGCCACCGACGTCGCCGCCCGCGGTATCCACGTCGACGGCATCGACCTGGTGCTGAACGTGGACCCGGCCGGTGACCACAAGGACTACCTGCACCGCTCGGGCCGTACCGCCCGCGCCGGCAAGTCCGGTGTCGTCGTCTCGCTGTCGCTGCCGCACCAGCGCCGTCAGATCTTCCGGCTGATGGAGGACGCGGGCGTCGACGCCTCGCGCCACATCGTCGGCGGGGCCGGCGCGTTCGACCCCGAGGTCGCCGAGATCACCGGCGCCCGTTCGCTGACCGAGGTCCAGGCCGACTCCGCGAACAACGCCGCCAAGCAGGCCGAGCGCGAGGTCCAGGACCTCACCAAGCAGCTCGAGCGCATCCAGCGCCGCGCGGTCGAACTCCGCGAGGAGGCCGACCGCCTGGTCGCCCGTGCCGCGCGCGAGCGTGGCGAGGACCCGGAGGCCGCTGTCGCCGAGGTGACGGAGGCCGCCGAGGCCGAGGTCGCGGCCGCTGCCGCGGCTTCCGTGCCGGAGCAGGCGACGGCCGACCGCCGGGACGAGCGGGGCAACTTCGAGCGTCGTGGCAATGACCGCGGTGGCTACGACCGCGGTGACCGGGGCGGCGACCGGGGCGACCGGGGCGGCTTCAACCGTGACCGTCGTGAAGACCGCCCGTCCGGTGGCCGTTCGTTCGAGCGCCGCGACGACCGCGGTGGCTTCAACCGCGACCGCCGCGACGACCGTCCGTCGGGCGGTTTCCGCCGTGACGACCGCCCGTCCGGTGGCTTCCGCCGCGATGACCGTCCGTCCGGTGGTTTCCGCCGCGACGACCGCCCGTCGGGTGGCTTCCGCCGTGACGACCGCCCCACGGGTGGCCGTTCGTTCGACCGTCGTGACGACCGCCCGTCCGGTGGCCGTTCCTTCGACCGCCGCGACGACCGTCCCTCGGGTGGCCGTTCGTTCGACCGTCGTGACGACCGCCCCTCCGGCGGCCACCGCGGCAGCGACCGCCCGTTCAACCGCGACCGCCGCGACGACCGCCCCGCGGGCGGCCACCGCACGGGTGGCAACGACCGCCCGTACGGTCGTCGTGACGACCACCGCGGTGGCACCGGCACCGGCACGAACACCGGCACCTTCGGCCGCCGCGACGACAAGCCGCGCTGGAAGCGCAACGGCTGACACGCGCCGCGTCTGACAGCACACAGGGCAGGGCCTGTACCCCACCTCGGTGGGGTACAGGCCCTGCCTGCTTGACTGCTTGAACGCGTTCGAAATGAACCTTCCGTTGCCTCTGAGACTGCTGTTAATGTCTGAGCACTCGCATGGGGGTAGTGCCGGGGGGCATTTCTTACGTTCGCGCGCCTGCTGACAGGCGCCTGCCGTCCCCGTGCCCCGGCACCCTGGGGAGGGACCCCTGTTGGCTCAACGTCGACGTGTCCAGAGATTCGGCCGCCTGGCCACCGCCACGGCAGTGGCCGGCGCGGTCCTGGCCGGTCTGACCGGGGGAGCGGCCCCGGCGCAGGCGGTGGATGCGACGGTGCCGGCGTGGCTGGTACCGCTGTCGTTCAGTGACGACGGGCGGCATCGGGCGTGCACCGGCATCGTGCTGAGTGCCTCGCGGGCACTCGCCGCGCCCGACTGCTTCACCGGGCGCAGCGGTGAGGACACCGCATGGGAGTACACCCTTGCGACGGGCGCCCTGAACAGCGGTGTCGGCGGGCCCCGCTACCGGGTACACCCGCGGTACGACTACGCGACGGGAGCCGCGGGAATCGCGGTGACCCAGCACGGGATGAACACTCCCGCATCGGCCCGGCCCAGCCTGGCGTCAGCGGGCGATGCGTCTCTCTACGCTCCGGGCGTCCCGGCGACGTTCTACTCGTGGACGGGTGCCACTGCCGATTCCGAGCGCGCCAGGCACGCGGAGCGGGCTGTCGTGCGCTCCGCCGCCGACTGTGCCGCGCTGCTCGGCCGTACCCTCCCCGCCGGAATGCTCTGCACGTCCCCGGCGGCCGGCACGGCACCCGCTCCGGCCGACGAGCGCTGTGTGGGCGACGCCGGCGGTGCGCTGGTGGCGGGCGGCAAACTCATCGCGATCTCGGCCACGCGAGTCAACGGCTGTGCCGCGGAGGGCGTCCGGCTCTACACGAACCTGCGGACCTACCGGCCGCAGGTGATCGAGGGAGCCCGTGACGTCGAGGTGAGCAGCACATGGGGGCAGAGCGGAACGGTCATCGCCCGGGAAGGCAACGGGCTCGTGGACGTCTGCGGAACGGACGTCGACGGTCGGCGTGACTGCGGCGCCGACAGCATCGGTCTGTTCAACGACTGGAACAACGAGTTCAACTACCTGTCCCAGCTGGGTGACTCCAGCGGCGACGGACAGGGCGACCTGCTGGGCCGTGCCAAGGACGGCCGGCTCCACCGTTTCGTACAGCCCGAGAACGAAGGCCGTCTGGACCGCGCCGCAAAGGTCCAGCTCGGCAGCGGCTGGAACATCTACAACCGGATCGTGCCCGCCCGCGACATCTCCGGTGACGGCTACCCCGACATCCTGGCCCGTGACGGTTCGGGCGTGCTGTGGCTGTACCGCGGTACTGCCGACGGCAAGCTCGCGGCGCGCACCAAGTCCGGCACGGGCTGGGGGTCGTTCACCGCGCTCACCGGCCGCGGTGATCTGTCCGGCGACGGACGCTCGGATCTGATCGCCCGTGACGCCGCCGGTGTGCTGTGGCTGTACCGCGGCAACGGCAAGGGCGGCTTCGCGCCTCGCACGAAGGTCAGTTCCGGCTGGAACGCCTTCAACGTGATCGTCGCGAGCGGCGACATGGACGCCGACGGCCGCCAGGACTTCGTCGCGCGTACGCCCGCCGGCGCGGCGTACCTCTACAACGCGGACAACAAGGGCGGGTTCCCGACCCGCAAGCAGCTCGCCACCACCCAGTGGAAGGGCTACGTCAGCATCGGCTGACGCCTACAACTCATGAGGAGAAAGCCAGTGGGCCGACGTGCCCTGATACGCAGCGGTGTCGCCGTTGCCACGACGTTCGGACTCGCTCTCGGCCTCGCGCCGCTGGGCGCGGTCCCCGCGCTCGCCGACACGCCGCCGGAAGCGGTGATCAAGCCGGTCTCCGGGGAGCGGCCGTACGACGACGTCTTCAGCCTGCCCGGCGCGACCGGTCACCTTTACCGGGCCGAGGGCGCCACGGCGTACGAGTGGCGCTCGTACGACGGGAAGACCACGTGGCCCCTCCCGCAGAGCCCGCTTCTCGGCAGGGCCGCCGTGCTGCCCGACGGCAGCGAGGTGGTCGCGCACACGCTCTTGAACCAGCGGGACACACTCCAGGTCTTCGACACGGGCACGGGCCGGACCACGGCTCACACCCTGCCGGAGGGACACCGGTTCGTGCGCGCCGTGGGCACCGCGGACGGACTGCTCACCGTGACCGGGTATGACGGACGTGTCGGTCTGCTGACCGGTACCGGCGGCAACTGGAGCGTGCGGGAGGTCCAGGGACTGCCCGCGGGTGCGCTCAATCCGATGCTCCAGGCGGCGGACGCCAAGGGCGGGCTGCTGGCTTTCCACGTCGGTGCCGACTACCGGTACGCCTGGATCGACTTCGCCTCGGGCCAGGCCACCTGGTCCAAGTCCTGGCCCAGCGCAACCGCCCGGCCCGCCGCCACCGCCGTCAACGACCAGTACTTCGCGCTGTACGAGGGCGGAGCGGTCCAGGTGGTCTCGCGCACCGACCCCGCCGCCGGGCACACGGTCGCTCTCCCGGCCCTGCCTGTGAGCGACGGCAGTTACCGCATCGCGCTCACCGCCGACTCCGTCCTCGCCGCCCGTCTCGGTGCCAAGCCGACGGACGGGATCGACGACCCGCTGTACGCGGTGCCGGTCGGCGGCGGTGACGCGAGGACCGTCCTGCCCGAGGTGTCCTCGCTCTTCGGAGCGCCGGACGGCGGGGTCCTGGTCGTCGGCGGCGCCGGGATCTCCGACTGGGCCGCGCGCCGCATCGCTCCCGGCGCGTCCGCGCCGGCCGAGTTCTTCAAGATCGGCACCAACCGTCCCGTGCGGTACGGGCTGTCGCTCAGCCGGGGCAAGCTGTCTTCGAGACCTCCGAATCCGCGGCGCAGTGGGTGGTCCCCGGGGAGAGCAACGACGTGATCGCGACGTCCGGCGCCTCCCGGAAGATCGTCAACGGCCGCGACGGGCGGATCGTCGACGCCTCGCACGACTACACGATCTACAAGAGCGGTACGGACGGCAAGCAGTACGTCGTCGAGACGGGACGCGCGCTCGCGCCGGGGGCCGCCGCCCTCTCCGAAGACGTGCTGTGGACCGCAGCCGCCACCGCCGGCACCCTCGCCGCGTACGACCTCCGCGAGTCCAAGCCGCTGGAGACCGTCAACACCGGCGCGCCCTGTGTGCCGACGGAGATCCAGGCACTCGGCCGCTGGCTGTACTGGTCCTGCGGCCAGGACGGCGCGGCCGGTGTGTACGACCGTACGGCGAGGAGGAGCGTCCCCGTGGAGGGCGGCGACGTCCTGCTCGGTGACGGCTTCACCGTCCGCCACGCGGGCGGCGAACTGCGGCTGACCGAGGTGCACTCGGGAGCCGCGCAGACCCGCACGCTCGCCGAGCTGCCGCAGGGCAAGGCCGCGACGGACCGGCGGGTGAACTGGACCGTGGACAAGTACCGCGGGCATGTCGCTTACACGGACGCGGAGGGGGCCACGCACATCGTGGCGACCGGTGTCGCGACCGCCCTGGAGACGGCGCGGGCCCGGTCCGTCGACTCGAACGGTGTCTGGCCGCGGAAGAACGAGGGCTGGGACACCCGGTGGGAGTTCGCGGGACCCGTGGCGTCCTGGAGCGTCGAGTTCCGCAACAAGGTGACGGGGCAGCTGCACGCCACGGTCAAGGGCGGCGCGTCGCTCCGGGGCGTCGGAGTGCACTGGGACGGGAAGAACGCCTCGGGTCGGCCCGTCCCGTCCGGCACGTACACCTGGACCATGCGTGCCGTACCGTTGAACGGCCTCGGCGGGGACTTCGTCGGGACCGGGGAGCTGGGCGTCTCTGCGGGCACGGCCCAGCGCCACGACTTCGGGCCCGACGGCATTCCCGACCTGTTCGCCACGAGCGACGCCGGATTCCTGTACCAGCGCGCGGGACAGGCCGACGGCACGGTCCGGCAGAGCGCGGAGCAGTCCGGGGGCTGGAACGGCATCAACGCCCACGTGGCGTTCGGCGACCCGACGGACGACGGCTGCAACGACGTCCTGATGCGCACCACGGCCGGCGAGCTGCGCCGCTACGACGGCGGGTGCGAAATGATCAGCCTCCAGAGCGACTCCGCCTACATTCCGCTCGGCGCCGGCTGGAACGTGCACAACGTGATCACCTCGCCCGGCGACATCACCGGCGACGGGCTGCCGGACCTGATCGGCCGGGCCGCGAGCACCGGGGACATCTGGCTGTACGCGAGCAGGGCTGACGGGCGGCTGCAGTCCGGCGTGAAGATCAGTTCTGCGTGGTCCGCGTACAAGAAGGTCGTCGGCGTCGGCGACCTCAACGGCGACGGCAACGGCGACCTGCTCCTGCAGGACGGCTCGAACGAGCTCTGGCGCCTCGACGGGCGTGACAACGGCACGTTCCGGAGCCGGGTGCTGGTGTTCAGCGACTGGGGCGCCAACCGCGACACCGTGATCGGCATCGGAGACCTTTCCGGTGATGGCAAGGCCGACCTGGTGTCCCGCGACACGGCGGGCAACCTGTGGCGCAACAACGGCAACGGGGCAGGTTCGTTCGGCGGCTCGAAGCTGCTCGGAACCAACTGGCAGAGCTACAAGAGTATCTTCTGATACGCCCCGGTGTGCCCCCGGCGAGCACCTCGCCGGGGGCACACCCCCGGATACCCGATCGGCTGCGGGGAGCTGTCCGGCTATGCTCTGGGGTGTTGTGCCGAGGGCCGTTAGCTCAATTGGCAGAGCAGCGGACTTTTAATCCGTTGGTTGTGGGTTCGAGTCCCACACGGCCTACCGCTCAGCCCCAGGTCAGATCACTCTGGCCTGGGGCTGATCTTGTTTTCGAGGACAAAGTGGGCGTCTGCTGGCCCGAGGGGTAAATGATCACGGAACGAAGAAGCCCCGGCCGCGTGGTGCTGGCGGCCGGGGCTCGGGTGGGAGCTCAGTCCTTCGGCGTGGGGATGAGGAATCCCCTCACGGGCCTGGGCTCAGGGTCGCGCGAGTCCGGGGTCTGCGTCCGATTCCACGCCGCGACCAGTTCCGCGTAGCGCGGGTCAATCCATTCCGCCATGGCCTTACCTCCTGCCCACAGGCTAGGGCCACTCCGGCTTCGGCATCGGCCGGATGGTGCAGTTCGGGGCATGCGAGCACGAGGCGGCGACCGCAACCAGCTCGTCATTGGGACCGGCCCACAGGGCGGTGTCCACCTCGTATCCGGCCACCCGGATCGCGTCCACGGTGCGGTCCAGGACCGTCGAGTCGTGCCGACCAGGGTCCTTGACGCACTGATCGAGGGGCTGACCCTGCACCGACCCTGGACGGCAGTCCCCACGATCGTGAGCTGACACGACCGGCGGTGACCCGCATCATCGCGGTCACTTAGTCGGCTCTCCCGGCCGCGGGTAAGGACGCGGATCTGACGCTGCGTCGTCACGGGCCTTTGCGCGTCGGCACTGCCTGGATTCGACCTGGCTGTGCCGGCCGCGCGGTCAGGCGAACGGGTTGTACGCCGTCCCCGAGTAGTCGCGGGCCTTCGCGGTGTCGCCGGCTGAAGCCCCGTGATGCCGTCGGAGTCGTACGCGTAGGTGTCGCGCGCCGTCTCGGCGCCAGCCCGGTTGCCGGAGGCCGTCCCTGTACGCCGGTGTTGCCGCGCACCCCGGCCGGGGCCACCCCGTGCCGGCGCCCCGGCCGGGGGTCTCCGGTCGGGGCGCGCGGGGGGCGGGGTCAGGGGCGGGGCGGCGGCGGGCGGTCGTCGCCCGGGGTGGGGGGTTCGCGGGTGGTGCCCAGCTGGTCGTTCATCTTCTGCTGGGCGGTGTCGACGTGGCGGCGGTGCCTGCCCTGCGTCCTCGCGTCGATGGCGTCGCCGCCCTTCTCGACGCCTTGGCTGGCAGTGTCCTCATGGCCCTTGATCAGGCCTTTGAGCTTGTCGAGCATCGACATGGCTCGTCCTCCCTGGTGGGGGTCACTGACTCCCAGGATGGACGCGCCCGCCCGATCCCGCATTCCCGCGTCCCGGCGCCGGACCGCCCTCGGCGGCGGCCGGATCCCCGCTCGGGGCCTAATTGGTCATGGCGCCGTCCCGGATGGCGTAGGGTTGTGTTTACCGACGCGGGGTGGAGCAGCTCGGTAGCTCGCTGGGCTCATAACCCAGAGGTCGCAGGTTCAAATCCTGTCCCCGCTACTGAAGAGGCAGAGGCCCGGATCCTGATGGATCCGGGCCTTTGTCATATCCGGGCTTAGTCGTGTTCGCGGGCCCGCCCGCCCCAGCGCTTGACCTTTACGCAACGTCAAGATTTAGCGTTCAGGGCATGGAGTGGTCGATCCAGGAAATCGCCCGGCGCGCCGGGACCACCAGCCGGACGCTGCGGCACTACGGCGATCTCGGGCTGCTCGAGCCCAGCCGTATCGGCAGCAACGGCTACCGCTACTACGGGCAGGACGCGCTCGTACGCCTGCAGCGCATCCTGCTGCTGCGTGAGCTGGGGCTCGGCCTGCCCGCCATCGCGGAGGTGCTCGCGGGGCAGCGGGACACCGCGGCGGCCCTGCGGACGCACCTGGACCTGCTGGAGCAGGAGCGCGAGCGCATCGGGCGGCAGATCGCCTCGGTGCGGACCACTCTCCACAAGACCGAGAGAGGGGAACAGCTCATGGCTGAGGAAATGCTGGACGGCTTCGATCACACGCAGTACGAGCCTGAGGTGACCGAGCGCTGGGGCCGGCAGGCGTATGAGGAGGGCGACCGCTGGTGGCGCTCGCTCACCCCGGAGCAGAAGCGGGAGTTCATGGAGCGGCAGGTCTCCATCGCCCAGGCCTTCGCGCGGGCGCTCCAGGAGGGGAAGGCCGCCGGCAGTGACGAGGTGCAGGCCATCACGCGGCGGCACTACGAGTGGCTGTCGGGGACGGTCACCCCGACCCGCTCGTACTTCATCGGGCTCGGCGAGATGTACGTCTCCGACCCGCGCTTCACCGCCACGTATGACCAGCACGGAGCCGGTACGGCGGCGTTCGTCCGCGACGCGATGAGGATCTACGGCGAGCGGCACCTGTCCGACGAGTAGCTCCGGGCCGCGGCCGCGTCCCGCTCGCCCGGTTGGCCGTTGCCCGGTCGCCGCCCCCGTGGCCTGCGGACAGGCTGGGTGAGTGGGGCACGAAGGAGGGCACATCGAGGACCAGGACCCGGACGAAGGCATCGGGAGCAGGGCCGCGCGCCGGTTCGTCCGTGCGCTGCCCGCGCTGCTGATCGTCGTCGGGCTGGTCTTCGACCTCTCCACCCCGCCGAGGTTCACGGGGTCGCCCTTCTTCTCGGCCGCGCCGCTCATCGCCGCGCCGCTGTTCTCGCTCGGCACCACGTTCCTGACCGGCGTGACCGCCTGCCTCGCCGTGCTGGCCCTGCACCTCCACAACGGGACGATGTGGCAGGCGGCGTCGCTGACCGAGCTGGCCACCGTGCTGACGGTGGCCGGTCTGGCGCTGCTCACCAACCGGGTGGTACGTCTCAGTGGCGAACAGCTCGCCTCCGCGCGCGGGATCGCGGAGGCGGCCCAGCGGGCCGTGCTCCCCGCGCCGGCCGACCGGATCGGCGGACTCCACATCGCCGCCCGGTACGAGGCGGCGCAGGCGGACGCGTTCATCGGCGGCGATCTCTATGCCGTACAGGACACGCCGTACGGGGTACGCCTGGTCGTCGGCGACGTACGGGGCAAGGGGCTCGACGCGGTGGAGGCGGTCGCCATCCTCATCGGGGCCTTCCGCGAGGCCGCCGAGCAGGAGTCCTCGCTCGAAGGCGTCGCGCAGCGGCTGGAGCGGGCCCTGACACGCGAGGGGACCCGCCGGGACAGCCTCGACGCGGTGGAGGGTTTCACCACCGCCGTGCTGGCGGAGATCCCGCGCGGCGGGCACGTGCTGCGGCTGGTCAACCGGGGGCATCCGGACCCCCTGCTGCTGCACGCCGACGGGACGCTGGAGACGCTCAAGCCCGCCGAACCGGCACTGCCGCTCGGCATGGGCGACCTGGCCAGCTGGCCCGACCGCGGGGAGGAGAGCGGGTTTCCGGCCGGGGCAACGCTGCTCCTCTACACCGACGGGCTGTCCGAGGCGCGGGACGGGGCTGGCGTCTTCTACGACCCGCAGGAGCGGCTGCGTGGCCGGATCTTTCCCGGGCCGGAAGCGCTGCTGACCGCGCTCGTCACCGATGTGCGGCGGTACACCGGGGGCAGCTCGACGGACGACATGGCGCTGCTCGCGGTCGGCCGCCCGCTGGAGGGGCAGCCGGACCGGCGTACCACCGTCCCGGTAGTCCGGCAGGCGTGACCGGAAGGGCACGGACACCCTCCGTAATCGAAGCGGAGCCCTCCGCATAACAATTGACGAACCATCAGGGTGAGGGTGGTTTATGAGCGGCGGTCAACTCGCCCGGTATCACCCCTTCCTGTCCCGGAAAGTCCCGGTGGAGAGCGTTAACGATCAACAGGAACAGCTTGGAATAGCGCCCCGGTGTCTATTAACGTTCGATAACGCAGCGCGGTCGTCCCAGCCGTCGCAAGAGACGGCACCGTGCGCGTGCGCCGAATTCCGCAAGGGAACCGGGGAACCACCAACTTGGGGTGAATCGGGCTGAAACCGGCCCGTAGGAGACCTTCCTGCTCCGAACCCGTCAGCTAACCCGGTAGGCGAGAAGGAAGGAAAGGAGCACGCCTCCGTGGCGTCCAACACCCCTGCCCCCGAAGTAACCCGGTCCATGACGCAGTCGTTTCCGGGAGGCACCGAAGGTTTCGGCGTCGAAGGGGGGACGTGGGAGGAATGGAACCCCACTGAGGACTCCGTCCGTCCCGTACGCGGCCGGCACCGCGTCGCCAAGCAGCGCGGCGGACTCGCCCGCAGCTCCACGGTGCTCGGAGTCGGCGTCATCGCCGCGGTCGGCGCCGGCGGCATCGCCACCGCGCAGGACAAGCCGGCCGTCACCATCTCCCTCCCCGACTCGATCACGTCCTCGCTGCCGGACGCCGCCTCGCTGCCCGGCGTGGGCGCGCTGATATCCGGTGACGACAGCGACGAGGACCGGGACACCTCCGTCGACGCCCCGCTCACCATGGCCGGCGTCAGCGCGGCGGAGGCCCAGCAGGGCACCACCGACGCGGGCGAGGCGCTGCGCGCCCGCATCCTGCTCCAGGCCGAGCACCAGCAGGACGCCGCCGACGCCGAGGCCCGTGCGGCCGCGGAGAAGGCCGCGGAAGCGGCGGCCGCCGCGGAGGCGAAGAAGCAGCAGGAGGCCGAGGCGGCGAAGGCGGCCGCGGAGAAGAAGGCCGCGGAGGAGGCCGCCAGGGCCGAGGCGGAGGCCGAGCGACTCGCCAAGCTGGCGGCCGGCTACTCCCTCCCCACCTCCTCGTACACCCTGACCTCGCACTACGGCCAGTCCGGCTCGATGTGGTCCTCCGGCCAGCACACCGGCCTCGACTTCGCCGCCCCCACCGGTACGCCGGTCAAGGCCGTGCACGGCGGCACCATCAAGTCGGCCGGCTGGTCCGGGTCTTACGGCTACCGCATCGTGCTGGAGCTCGAGGACGGTACGGAGATCTGGTACTGCCACCTCTCCTCGATGTCCGTCACCTCCGGCAAGGTCACCAACGGCGAGACCATCGGGCGCGTCGGCGCGACCGGCAACGTCACCGGCCCGCACCTGCACCTCGAGGTGCGCGTGGGCGGCGACACGGTCGACCCGCTGGCTTGGCTGCGCGGCAAGGGCCTGACGGTCTGAGCGGGCGGTTACCGGCCGGGGTGCCCGTACGCGCCGTACGGATTGCCGTACGGACCGTGGCCGCCCGGGCCGTGCCCGTACACGGTGACGTGCGGGCGCGGGATCGGTACGGGCAGCCGGCCCGTTGCTAGGGCCGCGTGGGCCAGCGCCGGGCCCGCCACCGCGCGCCGCTGCCACAGGTGGTGCAGCAGTTCCTGCTCGCGGGCGGTGAAGTCCGGGCCGGCCGCGCCGCGGCGGGCCCGGTGCCGCAGGAAGGCCAGCGACGTCGCGAAGGCCTCGTACTCGGCGACCGCGCGTGCCGCGGCCGGTCCGCCGGTCCGGGCCGCCATGCCGCGGGCCACGCCGCGGGCCCGCATCGAGGAGAGCGCCGGTGGCTCGGCGGGGCCCAGCCAGCCGGCCGCCGCGTACGCGGGCAGCTCGTCGGCGACGGTCCGCAGTTCGCCCTGCCGGGTCCAGACCGCCAGCCAGGTCAGCAGCCCGAAGACGGGCACCATGAACGCCCCGTACACGAGGTAGAAGGCGTGCTCGCCGTAGGCCGAGGAGCCGTTCCAGAGGGCGTGCATCAGCATCGCGAGGCCGAGCCCCAGCAGCGGAAGAACGATCCTGCGCGGCCGGCGACCCTCGGCCGCCATCGCCGCGGCGCCGAAGCCGATGCCGGTGAGCACGGTGAACAGCGGGTGCGCGAAGGGCGACATGACGATACGGACGAAGAAGGTCGCCGCCGTCATCGAGGTGAGACCCGAGCCGCCGGTCTCCAGGTCCTCGCCGAACGCGTTGCCCAAATAGAGGATGTTCTCGGTGAAGGCGAAGCCCGTCGCGGTGAAGCCGGCTATGACCACCCCGTCGACGATCCCGGTGAAGTCCCGTCCGCGGAAGACGAAGACCAGTAGCACGGCGGCCGCCTTCGCGCTCTCCTCCACGACCGGAGCGATGACGGTGGCCCCGAGGTGGTCCGCGCCGGCCGGGTCCGCGGTGGCCATGGCGAGCCAGCGGGTGGCGAAGCTGTTCGCCACTATCGCGACGAGCGCGGCCGCGAAGGCACCCCACGCGAAGGCGAAGACCAGGTTTGTCCAGGGGCCCGGCTCGACCCGGTCCAGCCAGCGGAACGCGGCCAGCAGCAGTGGCACCGGCAGGACCGAGAGGCCGAGGCCGACCAGAAAGCCCTGGGTGCCGGTCTGTTCGCGTACGAGGGCGAGGATCAACAGGGCCGAGAGGGCGAGCAGGGTGGTCACCGCCGCCGCGCGGACCGTCCTGCCGCGCCAGAACGCGCGGCGCGGGCGGTAGCGCCAGTGCGCGCGCTCCGGAACGGCGTCGAACAGCGGCCGCCGTTCACAGGCCGGGACCGGGACGGGGTCCGCAGGAGAGGACATTCGCCGACCCTAACGAGGCGCAGCGGCACCTCGCGAGGACGTATCAGTTCTGCGTACGGCGGAACAGCAGATCGTGTACAACGTGCCCCTTGTCCAGCCCCTGGCCCTCGAAGCGGGTGAGGGGGCGGAACGCGGGGCGGGGCGCGTAGCCGCCGTCCGCCTGCGTGTTCTCGAAGCCGGGGTGGGCGCTGAGCACCTCGAGCATCTGCTCGGCGTACGGCTCCCAGTCGGTCGCGCAGTGCAGGACCGCGCCCGGCTTCATCCGGGTCGCCGCGAGCGAGAGGAACTCCGGCTGGATCAGCCGGCGCTTGTGGTGGCGCTTCTTGGGCCAGGGGTCCGGGAAGTACACCCGCAGCCCGTCGAGCGAGCGCGGCGGCAGCATCTCCCGCAGCAGGATGATCGCGTCGCCGTTGGCCACCCGGATGTTGGACAGTCCGTTCCGCTCCGCGAGACCGAGCAGGTTGCCCTGGCCGGGGGTGTGCACGTCGACGGCCAGAATTCCGGTGTCCGGGTCGTCGGCGGCCATCTGCGCGGTGGCCTCGCCCATGCCGAAGCCGATCTCCAGGACGACGGGCAGCCCGCCGAAGAGCTCGTCGAGATCCAGGACGTGCCGTCCGTCGATGTCGAGTCCCCACTGGCCCCACAGCCGCTGGAGCGCGTCCCCCTGGCTCGTGGTCACGCGGCTTCGCCGCGGCTGGAAGCTGCGGATCCGCCGCTCGTGGTGCGAGCCGGCGGGGTCGGGCGCGGGCCCGTCGGGGAAGCGGGGCACGCTCCGGTCGCGGAGGAGCCGGCCGGCCTGGGGGGTGGTGGCGTTAAGGGACTCAGACACAATGCCCCGATTCTACGGCGCCCCCACGACACGCCGTCCCGGCCGTCCCCGACGCCTGCCCCGTTGCCGACTGCCTGCGCCCCGGTGCCACGGGCCAGGCCGGGTCCCTTTCGGCCGTCCGTCCGCCCCGGTCCAGACCCCAGCCCCTTTCGGCCGTCCGTCCGCCCCGGTCCGGACCCCGGTGCCTTTCGGCCGTCCGTCCGCCCCGGTCCGGACCCCGGTGCCTTTCGGCCGTCCGTCCCGGTCCGGCTACCCCGGCCCGCCCGTGCGGCCTGCCGGTGCCCGACTGCCTCCGCCCCGCCCGCCCTCGCCGCCTCCAGCCCCGCCGCCCCCAGGCGCCCCCCCCGCCGCCCGCCCTACCCCATCGCCGCCAGGGCCCTTCGGGCCACCTCCCGGCCGATCGGCAGGGATGCCGTCGCCGCAGGGGAGGGGGCGTTCAGGACGTGGAGGGTTCTGGGGGCCTCCTGGATCAGGAAGTCGTCCGCCAGCGTGCCGTCGCGCAGGACCGCCTGGGCGCGGACGCCCGCCGGCGCGGGGTGCAGGTCCGGCTCCGTCACCTCCGGGAGCAGCCGGCGCACCGCCTCGGTGAACGCGCGCTTCGACAGCGAGCGGTGCAGCTCACCCGCGCCGTACCGCCAGTGCCGGCGCGCTATCCGCCACGACCCGGGCCAGGCCAGCGTGCCGGCCAGTTCGCGGGGGTGTACGGCCGACCAGTCGTACCCCTCGCGCGCCAGCGCCGGCACCGCGTTCGGCCCGAGGTGGACGCCGCCGTCGATGCCCCGGGTCAGGTGCACCCCGAGGAACGGGAAGGCCGGGTCCGGCACTGGGTAGACCAGGCCGCGCACCAGCTCGGGCCGGGCCAGTTCGTAGTACTCGCCGCGGAACGGGACGATCCGCACGGCCGGGTCGTCGCCCGCCAGCCGCGCGATCCGGTCGCAGTACAGCCCCGCGCAGTTGACCAGCGCGCGGGCGCGCAGCACCGCACCGTCCGCGGTCCGGACCGCGACGCCCGACGCGCGACGCCCGATCAGCGTGACCTCCGCGCCGTACCGCACGTCCGCGCCCGCCGCCGTCAGCAGGTCCGCGAGCTGGGCCGCCACCCGCCCGTAGTCGACGATCCCGGTCGTGCCGACCCGGATCGCCGCCAGGCCCCGGACATGCGGCTCGTACTCCGCGAGCTGGGCCGGGCCCAGCTCACGGACCGGAATCCCGTTCTCCCGGCCGCGCTGGACCAGGGCGTGCAGCCGGGGCAGCTCGGCCCGCTCGGTCGCGACGATGAGCTTGCCGGTGACCTCGTGCGGTATGTCGTGCTCGGCGCAGAACTTGACCATCTCGGCCGCGCCCTGGACGGCGAACCGAGCCTTCAGGGACCCCGGCCGGTAGTAGATTCCGCTGTGGATCACACCGCTGTTGCGCCCGGTCTGGTGCCGGGCGGGTCCCGGCTCCTTCTCCAGCACCGTCACCCGGGTGCCCGGCGCGAGGCGCGTGATCGCGTACGCCGTCGACAGGCCGACGATCCCGCCGCCGATCACGACCACGTCGCAGCCGTCGCTCATCGCTCCACCTCCCACCCCGATAGTGCACTGGCCCACTGACAATGCCCTCAAACCAGTACGGGAACCGGGCGAAAGATTCAGGCAGGCGCCACCAGGAGCGGGCGCGCCCGTTCCCGCAGCTCCGCGACGCGCGGCTCGTCGCCGTACGGCTCCAGCCGGTGCAGCAGATCCCGTACGTACTCCGTCGTACGCGCCGAGGAGATCCGCCCGGCGACCTCCACCGCCCGCGTGCCCGCCGCGCACGCCGCGTCCAGGTTTCCCGACTCCAGCTCGGCGACCGCGCTCACCACCAGCCGTAAGCCGTGCGAGCGGACGAATTCCTCCGTCGGCCGGGACAGCGCCTGCTCGGTGAAGCGGCGCACCTGCCGCGGCGCCTTCAGATCCCGGTAGCACTCGGCCGCGTCCGCCGCGAAGCGGTCGTACGAATAGAAGCCCAGCCAGGACGGATCGGCGTCGCCCTCCCGCGACCGCTCCAGCCAGCCCTCCGCGGCCTTCAGCGAGGTGCCCGCCGCCTGCGAGTCGCCGGCCTTGGCATGCGCCCGCGCCTCCACCAGCCGGAAGAAGCTCATGGTGCGCGCGGTGGCCAGGCCCCGGTTGCGCTCCAGCGCGGCCTGCGCGAGGTCGACCCCCTCGTCGGCGAAGTCCCGGTAGGTGGCCTGGAGGGACATCGACGCCAGGACGTACCCGCCCAGCGGCACGTCCGCCGCCGCGCGCGCGAGCCGCAGCGCCTGGATGTAGTACCGCTGCGCGGCCTCCTGCTGGCCGGTGTCGAAGGCCATCCAGCCGGCCAGCCGGGTCAGTTCGGCCGTCGCGCCGAAGAGCGCCCGGCCGACCTCGTCGGTGTACGAGCCGAGCAGCAGCGGCGCCGCGTCGACCCGCAGACACTCCGGGACCATCGACGAACGCCAGTCCCCGCCGCCGTACTTGGAGTCCCAGCGCCGCGCGTCCTCCGCGGCCTCGCGCAGCTTCGCCACATCGCTGTGGCCCACCCGCTGCGGCGACGCGTCGGATCCGGCCGCCGCCTCGCCGCCGGGCGGCCCGGACGGCACGCCCGGCGCCCCGCCCCCGCCCACGGCACCGCCGGCCCCCGGCGCCTCCCGGGCGACCGAGCTGTCGGCGGGCGTTATCAGCCATCGCGAGGCCGGCGTCGCGTACGCGGTGACGGCGAACGATCCGGCCAGCGACTGCCAGATGCCGCCGCTGCCGGCCCGGCGGCCCGCCAGATCCAGCCGGTACAGGTCGGTGGCCGAGCGCACCGCCGCCCCGACATCGCGCGGGAACGCCAAGCCCACCTCCGGCGCGGGATCGGCGTCGGCCAGGCCGATTTCGTGCAGCGGGACCGGCCGGCCCAGCTTGGCGCCGATCGCCGCCGCGATCAGATGCGGCGCGGCGCCCTGCGGCACCATTCCCTTGGAGACCCACCGGGCCACCGAGGTCTTGTCGTAACGCAGCGTCAGGCCACGCTGCGCGCCGAGGTCGTTGACTCGCCGCGCGAGTCCTGCGTTGCTGATACCCGCGAGGGCGAGGACGGTGCCGAGCTTCTCATTCGGCTCACGGAGCTCCCTGGACATGCGCCACACCCCTCGACACACAGACGGCCGCCGGGGCATAGGCACCCGGCATTCGTAAACCCAGCGTAGTTCGCCGCATCCCAAGCGTTAAGAGGCAATGGTCCGTATGGCGAGATTGTTGTTCGCTCGCGTGGGTGCGGCAGCGGCACCGTGCTCCCGGTGTGTGGCCGTGCGCCCGCCCGTGCGCTCTGGTCCGGCCGGAGCGGGAGCGCTTCCATGTGCGGTGCGTGGGTCGGCCCACTGCATGGGATCCAGTGGGCTGGGGGACACCGCCGTCTCAATCCCCGCGGGCGGCGGACCGGTCCGGGAGGCGAACAGCGCCTCCCGGACTGTGCGTCGGCCGTGCGTTCACCGGCCACACGCGAACGAACCAGAATGGCTGAATGCCGCCTATGGCGCGGATCGCCAAATACCGTCTCCCGGGGGCGCATTCGCGTGCTTACGCGCGCGCCCGAGCCCCTCCCGTACGCCATGGTCGTGGCAGCATGGTCCGAAACTACTTCGGTGCGTGCGGTGATGAAGTTGTCCACAGCCTGTGGAGGCGGCGATGCGGTGGTTGGTGGGGTGGAGCAGTATCGCCGCACGTTTCGGTACAGCTGGGGCGGTGGGGCCGGACGGGGCCGGCGGCGACTCCGAAGCCCGCACCGTGCACCCCGTCGGCTCCCAACTCCTGTGGGGCGACCCGGATCCGCTGTGGGCGGTGGGGGACTGGCGCCCGGACGAGATCCGTACCGTCACGGTCGACACCTTCACCCGGCTCGCCGTCCTCGGCTGCTGCGGGGCGAGTGACGAGGAGCTGCGGGTGGGCCTGTTCGCGGCCCGCGGCGGAGCCCTGCGCCACCTCACCAACTGGTCCGGCAGCTATACGGCCGTCGTCCAGGTCGGCCGCCGTATCACCGTCGTAGGCGATCTGGCAGGTGCGCGGCCGGTGTTCTACACCCCGTGGGCGAACGGCACCGCGTACGCCACCGCCGCCCTGCCGCTCGCCGACCTCATCGAAGCCCAGCTGGACATCGGCCACTTGGCGGCCCTGCTGGCCTGCCCCGACGTGCCGGAGGCGCTGCGCGACGGCACGCCGTACGCCGGCGTCCGGCGCATCCCGCCCGGCCACGCGCTTATCCTGCGCGAGGGCTCGCGCGAGATCACCGGGTACGAACCGGTCGCCTCGCTCGCCGTCGCCGCGCCCCAGGTCGAAGCCGCCCGCGCGGTCGACGGCGTGCGCGAAGCGCTGGTCGAGGCGGTACGGGCCAGACTCACCGCCCCCCGGCACGCGCCCGAGCCCCTGCCGTACGACCCCGGCCCGGTCCCGGGCATGGGCCCCGCCGATCGCCGCGCCGCCCGCGGCGGGCCGGCCCCCGGCATCGGCGCGGACCTGTCCGGCGGCAGCGCGTCCGGCACGCTGGCGCTGCTGGCCGCCGGGCTGCCCGGCGTACCGGGCACGATCCTCGGCCACGGCACGGGAGCGGGCGAGCGGCTGCTCGCCGTCACCTTCAACGACCTGGCGACGCGGGGCCGCGAAGCGGAGCTGGAGCGGGCCCGCGCGATCGCCGCCAACCCGCGGCTGCACCACGTCGTCGTCGCGGCCGCCGAGGAGGCGCTGCCGTACGCGGAGCTGGAAGGCCCGCTCACCGACGAGCCGGGCCCGTCCCTGATCACCGCGGAGCGGCACCGCCGCCGGCTCGCGGCGGGCAGCGCGGACCACTTCGTCGGCCACGGCGCCCGGCAGGTCCTGGACGCGCACCCGGCGCGGCTGGCGGACCTGCTGATGGACCGCCGCCGGCGCCATCTGCTGCGCCCGGTCGCCGCGCTCGCCAGGGCCGACGGCCCCTCGGCGCACTCCCTCTTCGTCCCGCTGACCGTCTACCGGGCGGCGCGGCGGCTGGCCCGTACGTCCTACCGCGCCGGGATCGAGGACGCCGCGACCCGCCTGCGCACCTACGACTTCGACGAGACGGCGGGGGTCGTCGACGCCTCCGTGGCCGCCCTCGCGTGGTCCCGGCCCGGCCCGGCGGCGCGCTGGCTGACCGGTGAGGCGCTGGCTGAAGTATCGGTTCGCCTGCACGCGTCGGCGACCCGCCCCGCCTCGGTCCTCCGGCCCGGCGAGGCCCGCGCCCGCGCCGCGCTGGCCCGGCACGCGGCCGACCACCGGGTCTTCGAGCAGGCCGCCGAGGTCCGCAGCCAGCGACTGCACGCGCCGTTCCTGGACAACCAGGTGGTACGGGCCGCGCGCGCCCTCCCGGAGGCGTTGCGGGTCCAGCCGGGCGCCCGCGCCGAGATCCTGCGCACGGTCCTGTCCGGCGCGGGGGTGCGCGATCTGCCGCCCGGCTGGGGCGCCACCTCCCAGGCCGCCTCGACGGCGGCCGTCCGCGCGGGCCTGCGCGCCGCGGTCGGCGACCTGATCGCGCTCTTCGACGCGCCGCTGCTGGCGGACGCGGGCCTCATCGAGGCGCGGGTCGTCCGCAAGGCGCTGCGCGCGGCGGCCGAGGGCGAGGCGGTCCCGCTGGACGGCATCGCGGAACTCGTCTCCACCGAGCTGTGGCTGCGCCGCCTGCTCGCCCGCCGGGGCACCTGCTGGACGGGCACGGCGGCCCCGCGCCAGCGGGCGGTGGCGGGCGGAGTCGTCCCGCGCCCGAGCCTGTGACACCTCGCCAATAACCCTTCCCCCGGCTGCCGTCAACCCGTAACGCGACGGGCTCCGCGGGACGCGGCTGCCCCGGGAGGGTGGGCCACCGAGGGCCTGACAGGCCGTAAGGCCGTTCAGGCCGAAGGAGGTCCGATGAGACGCTTGTGGGCGCTTGTGGCGATGGTCGCCGTGTCCCTGCTGACGCTGGGCAGTGCGCCCGCGTACGCCACCACCGAGGAAGCGACGGCCGCACGGCCCGACTTCCGGCTGCCCTTCGCCTGCGGCCAGGTCTGGCAGCTGCAGACGTACGCGGGCCACAACCCCGAGGACAAGAAGCTGGACATGTACCGGGTCGGCGGGCCGACGCTCGGCGGGCAGGTGGTCGCCTCGGCGCCCGGCCGCGTACACGAGTTCTTCGAGCCGGGCGGTCTGGAGATCGACCACGGCAACGGGTGGTTCACCGTCTACCTGCACATGGACCGCCGGGACGTCGTCCTCGGCCAGCAGGTCCAGGCCGGCGCGCCGCTCGGCCGGCTCGGGCTGGTCGGCACCAGTACGGCGCACCTGCACTATGAGCAGCTCTTCGACTCCAACGGCGACCACGACGGCGAGACCGACGAGATGGTGCACCCGGTCATCCAGGGCACCGAGTACCGGCTCTCCCCGAGCGGGCCGTTCCCCCGCGTCACCAGCACCAACGCCTGCGGTGGCGGCACCCCGGCCCCGCAGAAGTACTGGGTGGACACCTTCGCCGACGCCACCGGATACGCCTCGCCGCACTGCGTCGGGAAGAACACCCCGGAGTGCGCCCCCCAGGGCACGCTGCGCGCCGGTACCAACTACGTGTTCTGCAAGGTCAAGGGCGACCGGGTCGGCGACGGCAGCTCCTTCAACCACTACTGGCTGCGCACCGACCTCGACGTGGTGAATCCGGGCGGGAGCGGGCGGGCGTACGTCTCGGCGTACTACCTCCAGCGGTGGGGCAACGACGAGGCAAAGGACAACAGCGGCACGGTGATCCGCGACTGCGGGCCGGGCGAGTAGGGAGAACTACGGGGTGCAGGTGGGGATTTCGGGACGGTCCTTGGTGCGCACCCCCGGCAGCCAGGCGAGGGACTCCTCCGGCTCGGCACTCGGCGCCTGCGCCCCGTCCGCTCCCTTCTCCCTGCCCGACAGGCGGATCCGGAACCAGTGGGTGGACTTCTTCCCCACCTCGTCCGTGACCGGCTGGCCGGAGGGAAGGGAGCAGTCGGTGGTCAGGACGTCCCCGTGCCAGACCCGGGTCGGTACAACGTTGTCAATCGTGTACTGCACGAGCGGGTCCCTCGCCAGGCCCATGCTGCACTTCGGCTCGCGCGTCTTCGCGGCCGCGCACTGGGGCTCGACGTTGAACACCGTCACCTGCGCCCGCGGTCCCGCCGGCGGCTCGCTCCCGACCACGGAAGGCGGCGTGTCGGACCCGCCCGGCCACCACCCCGCGGCGGAGCCGAACTGCCACCACGCGGCGGCGCCGAGGCAGCCGACCACGCCGGTCGTGGCCAGCCCGGCAGCCCAGCGGTGACGCCGGGACCGGCGCGGCCGGGGGACCGGCCGCTGCAGGGTCTCCTGCCCGGCGGCGCGGATCCGCTCCAGCAGCGACTGCGCCGAGTGCTCCGCGCGGGCCTCATGGGTCGGGGCAAGGCAGTCCGCCACCATCTCCCGCCAGGCCGACGGCAGTTCCGCGGGCATGCGCAGCGGCGCCCGGCCGCTCGCGTACTCCTGTACGGCGGCGCCCCGGCTGGTGGGAGTGGCCCCGGGGAAGGGCGACGATCCCCCCGTGAAGAGCTGGTGGATCATGATGCCCAGCGCCCAGATGTCGGCCGTGGGCCGTACGAGTACGCCCCGTTCACCGAGTGGCGCGTTCCAGCGCTCGGGCGGCAGGTAGTCGGGCGAGCCGAGCGGGGGCATGTAGCCGTGCGTCCCGCGCGTACCGTCGAGCTCGCTGGTGAGGCCGAAGTCCGACAGCCGGGCGGAACCGTCCGCCATGATCAGTACGTTGTCCGGCTTGAGGTCGCCGTGCACCCAGCCCAGGCCGTGCAGATGGGCCAGCCCCTCGCAGACCTCGGCGAGCAGCCGCGGCGCCTCCTCCGGCGGCCGGCCGTCGGCCGCGTGCAGCAGGTCCTGGAGACTGCCGGCAGCCCGCTCCATCACCAGTACCACGGCGCCGTCCAGCGCGCCGCCGTCCGGGTCGCTGACCACGGCCGAGTCCAGCAGCCGGATGAGCCGGGGGTGGTCGGCCCGGCGGCCGAAGTCGACCTCCCGGCGGGCGGTCTCGACGATCTGGCGTGCCTGCCAGGGGGCGAGACCGGCGGTGGGCAGGAACTTCAGGGCGACCTCGGGCTCGCTGTCCCGGCCGCTGTCGGGACCGCCGTCCCCGCCGCCGTCCGGTACGCGGGCGTCGGGCGCGCGGCGGCCCTTGAAGACGCTTCCCCAACCGCCGGTGGCGATCGGTTCGGTGACCTCCCAGTCGCCGACCCGGTAGCCGCCGGGCACGTGCAGCCCCCGCCCGCCGGGCGCGAAACGGCCGGTGGCGCCGTCGCCGCCGGGACCGTCGATGCCATCGGTGTGCTCCGGGCCGTACTCCTCGGGTCCGTACTCCTCGGGTCCGGGCGTCCCGGTCATGAGACGGCCCCGGCCGATGCACCCGGCGCGCGGGGCGGCAGCAGCTTCAGGTGCTCCTCCCGGACCAGCCCGAACCGCAGCGCCACCGCGACGACCGCCTCACGCTTGCCGTGCAGCCGCGTGCCCTGCTCAGGTTCGTGGACCCGGAGCTTCTCGGCGGCCAGGTAGTCGATGTGCGAACTGACCGCGCGCGCGGTCAGCCGCGCGAAGCCCGCGTGGTTGCGCAGCCGGTCCACCACCTGCGGTGTGGTCGGCACCGCGACGGCCGACTCGTCCCGCAGCCGGGGTTCGCACAGCGCGACCAGCACCAGGAAGTAGGTGGACGTCTCGTCGAGGGAGAACGCGGTGAGAGTCCTGGTGCCCCACGGGCTCTGCGGACCGTCCCCGTCCACATAGACGTGGTCGGGAGCGAAGACCTGGAAGCTCACGCCCGCGCCGCGCGTCGGCAGCACGACCCGCGCGAACTCGAAGGGAATGGGAGCCCCGGAACGGCGCGGCGGGATCCTCAGATACTCGCCGGCGCCTTCCGGGTTCTCCACCAGGTAGCTGTGGGTGGTGCTGTAGTTGCTGAGTTGCCAGTGGTCCTCGGTGACACGGATTTCCCCGGCCAGCCGTGAGACGGATGGATCCGAAAGCCGCAATTCCACCGGCCGTTCCGGCGACCCCCTGCCGAATCGTGCGCTTTCGCCCGGGCCGAGTCGAAGAGTGACCGGTTCGTCCCCCTCCGAGGGCGGCACATGTACAAGTACACCGCTCATGTCGTGTTCCCCCACGCATTTGTGCACCCCGTCGTCGCCCGCCTCATGGTCAAAGAGCACGGACGACGGCTACGAGGGCGAATTTTACATGGAGTTCGGCTTGAGCGAGGCCCTGGGAATCGGACCGGGAAGGCGCGATGCGCTAGAGGTTCATGCCCGGCATTCGGTGGTTACACCACCTGTTTCGTCACCCTTCAGAAAGATGCCGCTGACATAGCCGACGCCCCCGGCATTGAGGCGCAGTTCGACCCACTTGTCGCTGGTGTATCCGTCGGACGAAACCAGTTGGCCACGCTTCCAGCAATTCGCCGGGTAGGTCTGGTTCGGGTAGACCTTGCTCACCGGGTCACAGTCGGTCGAGGCACAGGAGCGCACATTCGCCTCCGTCCAGGCCGTCACGGACCGCGAGCCGCCGCCGGCCGGCTGGAACGTCACATCCACCCAGTCGTTGTCGGTCATGCCGAGCCCGTCCCAGAACGTCCCGTCCGCCACGTCGATGCCCGCGGGGTTGGCGACCCGGCGGCCGAACTCGTCCCGCCCGCCGTTGTACCCGTTCTGGTACGCGGCCTGCGCCTCGGGCGTGCCCTGCGGCAGGTCCCGCCACATCTCGCGCTGCGACGACGGGTTCCAGTAGTCGTCCTTGGTGTTCCACGGGCCTACGTCCCACACCGGGGCGGTCTCGCAGCGGCCGCGGTAGCAGAGCCGGGCCTGGTACTCGTACCCTCCCTTGGACGCCAGCATCCGGCGGGACGGCAGGGCGACGAAGTGGTCGCGCTCCCGTATGACATGGCCGTTGGCGGTCGTGCCGCCGACCAGTCCCTCACGGGTGGCGAAGAGACGGTACGTCGGCCCGTCCGCGACCACGCTCCGCCGCGCGGACGGAGCCGGCTGGTCGCGGGCGGCCCTCAGCACCAGCCCGGAGACGGTGGGCGCCTGCCCGCCGGGCACCCCCAGCAGCGTCAGCCGGACCTGCACCACCGACACCGGCTGCGCCAGCCGGACCCGCCCCGCGGCGTCCGCCTCGCTCCACTGCGTCCACGTGTCCCGGTGGTTCGCGCCGCGGACCTCGACCAGGAGCCGGCCGGCGGGCGGCACGGTCGCCTCCGCCGTGACCGTGAACGCGGCGGCCTGGCGTCCCAGGCTCTGCGCCGGGGTCGTGTAGTCGGCGAAGGCATTCCCGGGAGCGGAACGCGTGCGGAATTTGCGGTCCTTGACCGATATGGAACCCGCGTTGCGCGCGATATTGGCTTGATCCGCTTTCCGGCTGACCAGATCGAGCCGCCAGCTGGTCCGGATTTCGCCGGCCGCGTCGAACGGAACCTCGGCAGAGGGGCCTGTGGCGGAATCCCTACCGGAATCGGTGCGCGTTTCGGCCGCGGCCGAAGGTGCCAGGAGACCTGCTCCCACCACGAGGACGCTCAGCATCCGCAGGAGCGGCCATCGCCGTGCGCGGCGGCGTACGGGTACTTCGTTCACGGAGAACCCCTCAACTCGGCTGAAAGAAGCGGCGGGACCGCGGTGAGACAGCGGTGCGACAACGGGGAGTGGTGCCCGGCCTTCCTAATCCCGGCGCCCGGCCCATGTCATTCCGGAAGTTTCCGGATGCCGTTCACCCGCGCCCCGCCGATACGTTCCGGACACCGGCCGAGCCACGACGGCGACCGACCGCCGGTAACGAACTCCCGGCCCGGAAAAGGGAACCGGTAGAAGAGGGAGGAACCTCTCGTGCGCACACGTCCGCTCGGTCCCGTCCTGCGCGCCGGTCTGCCGGCCGCCGCCGCAGTGCTGTTGCCGCTCGCGGCGGCCGCTCCCGGCCACGCCGCCGCCCCACGAACCCCCGCCGCCCCGCAGGCCGCCTCCGCTGCCGCCGCCGCGTACGCCGGCGCCTGTCCGGCCGCCGGACAGATCTCGCAGTGGTACCACGCGGGCCACGACGGTGTGGACATCGCCAACAACCGCGGCACCCCGATCTACGCCGTCGGCCCCGGACGCGTCATCAACTCCGGCCCGGCACAGGGCTACGGGCAGTGGATCCGGATCCAGCACCCGGACGGCACGGTCAGCGAGTACGGCCACATGTACCACCGGGACGTCGCCGTCGGCGCGGACGTCGCCGCCGGCCAGCGCATCGCGCTCATGGGCAGCGAGGGCGACTCCACCGGCAACCACCTGCACCTGCGGATCCGGCCCAACTCCTCCACGTCGGTACGCGGTATCGACCCGGTCCCCTACCTGCGTGACCGCGGTGTCGGCTTGCCCTGCACCCCGGGCGGCGGTGGCGGTGTCACCACGGTGACGGCGTGGGCCGAGGCCAACGTACGCACCTGCGCGTCGACCGGCTGCGACCCGGTGAGCAAGGTCTACCCGAACCAGACCTACCCGGCGAACTGCTGGAAGCGCGGCGAAGTCGTCAACGACTCGGGCTACAGCAATGACAAGTGGGTCGAACTCCGCCTGAACGCCGGTGGCGTGGGCTACGTCAGCGCGATCTACCTCAAGGGCAACGAGACGGGCAACGTGCCCAACGAGTGCCGGTAGGCGTCCGCATGCGCAGAAAGGACGTACCTCTGACGCTCGCGGCAGCAGCGGGGCTGCTGCTCGTCACCGCCTGCTCGGCGGACCCTCCGGCCGGCCGGCCCGCCGACCCGGCCAAGTCGGTGGCCGGTGAGCTGCGTACCGAGCTGACCGACACCGAGAAGGAACTCCTCGGCACGGCCGAGCAGCGGCTGATCGCGGCCTGCATGAAGGACAAGGGCTTCCGCTACACGCTCGACCCCGCCCCGGCCGAGGCCCGCAGCGAGATGCCCGACCGGCCCTTCGGCCTCGACGACGTGGCCTGGGCGCGCGCCCACGGCTACGGACTGGCCGAGACGGCGGGCACGGGTGACCGCGCCGGCGGCAAGGCGCGGGCAGAGACCGGACCGCAGGCCCGGTACCTGGCCGCGCTGACCCCGCAGCGCAGAACCGAGTTCACCCGAGCGCTGGACGGGACCGACCGCGGTTCGATCGTCGTCGACGTACCCGGCCGTGGGCAGGTCTTCACCAGCGCCGACGGCTGCCAGGCCGATGCCCGGCGGCAGCTGTACGGCGATCTGCGCCGGTGGACCGAGGCCAAGGCGATCATCGTCAACCTGGAGTACATCACCTGGGACCAGGTGGTCGCCAAGCCGGAGTACACCAAGGCGCTCGCCAACTGGCGCACCTGCATGAGCGACCGGGGCCTCCCCTACCGGAGCTCGTCCGAGGCCATCGAAGCGGTGGCCGCCCAGCGCCGCTCGGAGTCCCCGGGCGCCGCGCGTACGCGGGAGGTACGGGTCGCGGTGGCCGACGCCGAGTGCAACCGGCGGGAAACCCTGGCCCGTACGGGGACCCGGATCCAGCGCGAGCAGGTCGAGGCGGCCGCGAGCAAGCGGTTCGCCCGGCAGGCCCGTCACTTCACCGACGCGGTCGCCGGGGCACTCGCCAAGGCCGAGTCCCTCACCCGGCCCGCCTAGGGCCTGTCCGGCGGGCCACCCACCGAAAACGTCGTGCCCGCTCCACGCGGGCACGGGCCTCCGGTGCTCTTGCGGAGGCAGTCACCCCATCAGCAGTCACCTACCGAAGGACCACCTATGCGCAAGTCGATGCGTGCCGTTCTCGGGCTGGCTCTCGCCGCCTCCGTCCTCCCCTTCGCCGCCGCGACCGCTCACGCCGACGGCACGAACCCCACCTACAGCCAGCGCAACCCGGGCAACTGCGACGCGGGCTACCTCTGTGTCTACAAGGGGATCAACTACGACCAGGCCGGCTGGGGCATCGCCAAGTTCAAGTACGACAACCCCATCTGGTCGGACACCGCCAACCGGTTCATCGCCCACGAGGACTCCTCGTGGTTCAACAACGGCACCGGGACCTCCTACACCTCCGTCGTCGTCTACCACGACAACGGATACGGCGGTAAGTCCTTCTGCCTGGACAAGGGCTGGGGCAACACCTGGGACAGCGTCGCCAACGACCAGGGCGAGGCGAACCGCTGGGTCAACCACAGCTGCTGAGCCTTCCGGGGGCGGCGCGCCGGCCTGGTCCGCCGCCCCCGCCGCCCCGGCGTGCCTCCGGGCCGCGGGCCCGACGAGCCGTACCGCCGCAGCCGGCGGTAACGTCCCCGCATGGCAGCCTTCGATCCCTGGTCACCCCGGTTCGTGGCCGATCCCTACCCCGCGTACGCCGAGCTGCGCGCCCGCGGCCGGGCGCACCGCTTCGCGCCCACCGGCCAGTGGCTGATCCCGCACTACGCCGACGTCAGTGCCCTGCTGCGCGACCGCCGGCTCGGCCGGACGTACCTGCACCGCTTCACGCACGAGGAGTTCGGGCGTACGCCCCCGCCCGCCGCGCACGAGCCGTTCCACGTCCTCAACGGCAACGGGCTGCTGGACCTGGAGCCCCCGGACCACACCCGCATCCGGCGGCTGGTGTCGAAGGCGTTCACCCCGCGTACGGTCGAGCGGCTCGCCCCCACCGTCCAGCGGCTGGCCGCCGAGCTGGTCGGGAACCTCGTCGCCGACGGCGGCGGCGACCTCGTCGAGGCCGTCGCCGAGCCGCTGCCCGTCGCCGTGATCGCCGAGATGCTCGGCATCCCCGAGTCCGACCGCCCCCTGCTGCGCCCCTGGTCGGCGGACATCGTGGGCATGTTCGAGCTGAACCCCACCGAGGAGGCCGCGGCCCGTGCCGTCCGCGCGTCCGTCGAGTTCTCCGCGTACCTGCGCGAGCTGATCGCCGTACGCCGCAAGGCGCCCGGCGACGACCTGGTCTCGGCGCTGATCTCCGCGCACGACGAGGGCGACCGGCTCAGCGAGCAGGAGATGGTCTCCACCTGCGTCCTGCTGCTGAACGCGGGCCACGAGGCGACCGTGAACACCACGGCCAACGGCTGGTGGACCCTGTTCCGCCACCCCGACCAGCTCGCCGCCCTGCGCGCCGCGCCGGACGCGCTGTTGTCCACAGCTGTGGAGGAGCTGATGCGCTTCGACACCCCGCTGCAGATGTTCGGGCGCTGGGTGCTGGACGACATCGAGGTGGGCGGGACGGTGATCCCGCGCGGCTCCGAGGTCGCGCTGCTCTTCGGCTCGGCCAACCGCGACCCCGCCCGGTTCGCGCACCCGGACACCCTCGATCTGGCCCGTACGGACAATCCGCACATCACCTTCGGCGCGGGTATCCACTTCTGCCTCGGCGCTCCGCTCGCCCGCCTGGAGCTGGCCGCGTCCTTCGGTACGTTGCTGCGCGAGGCGCCGGGGCTGCGGCCGGCCGCCGAGCCGGAGTGGCAGCCGGGCTATGTGATCCGCGGGCTCAGGGAGCTGCTGGTCGAGGTCTGACGGCCGCGGTGCCGAGCTCGGTCAGCCCGGAACGGTCAGCGACCAGGCCCCCGGCCGTACCGTCCACGTCCGCGTGCGGACCGGCCCGGCCACCGCCGTGTCCGCCCGGTAGCGGAAATCGGCCCCGGAGACCGTCACGGTCAGCGCCTGCGCCAGGACCGGATCGGCCTCGGGCGGGCGTACGACCACCTCGGCCAGGCCGGCCCGGGAGCACAGCGACACATCCTCGACCGGCTGGTCCAGGTCGCTCAGCAGCACTCCGTCCGCCTCCACGCGCAGCCGGTGCGTACCGGCGGGCTGCCCGGGGGCGGGCGGCGCAGGCCGCACCAGGGTCCGTACCAGTGACCGGCAGGCCTGCCACACCGACACCGGCCCGGCCGGCGCGGACCGCGCCGTGAGCGCCGGGATGCGCAGGCCGCCGAGCACCACGCCGTCGCTGTCGTCCACCAGCAGGTCCAGGCGCCGTTCCGCGCCGTCCAGCACGGCGCGGGCGGCGGCGACCGTACTCGTCGGGACGCCTAGGGAACGGGCCAGCGCGAGCGCGGAGGCGGCTCCCACCGGCACCAGGGACAGCGCGCCGCAGTCCAGCTCGCGTTCCCGGTGCAGCAGGGAGACCGTCCGTGCGAGGGTCCGGTCGTCACCGACGATCACGGGCCGGCGACTGCCCCGGCGGGCGAGTGCCCGCGCGAATTCCTCGGGTCCGTCGGGGAGGCAGACCTTCGCGGACGCGCCCGCGCACAGGACGTCTTTCGCGATCCGTACGGACTCGCCGTCGAGGCGGCGCGCGACCGGGTCGACGAGCACCAGCAGGGGGTCGAGAGGTCCTGCGTGGCTGATGGTGGGCTCTGGGGCCGACACCTCGGTCCTTCCTCGGGTAGCATCTTTGTGCAAGAGCCCCTTGCGCTATTGCGCCAGGGGCTTGGTCTATTCCGGGGTACCGGTCCGACGGCTCAGTTCTGCGGTGTACATCGTCGTACGCCCCCTGACCTTGGACATGCCCCGCCCGGAAGGGGTGTACGCCTGTGCCCGCACTTGTGCTGCTCGGTGCTCAGTGGGGTGACGAGGGCAAGGGAAAGGCCACCGACCTCCTCGGTGGATCTGTGGATTATGTGGTGCGCTACCAGGGCGGTAACAACGCCGGCCACACGGTCGTCGTCGGCGACCAGAAGTATGCGCTCCATCTCCTCCCTTCCGGAATCCTCACGCCGGAATGCACTCCGGTGATCGGCAACGGAGTCGTCGTCGACCCGGCCGTCCTGCTCTCCGAGCTGAGCGGGCTGAACGAGCGAGGCGTGGACACGTCCAAGCTCCTGATCAGCGGTAACGCTCACTTGATCACGCCGTATCACACGACGGTCGACAAGGTGACGGAGCGGTTCCTCGGCTCGCGGAAGATCGGTACGACCGGCCGCGGCATCGGCCCGACGTACGCCGACAAGATCAACCGTGTCGGCATCCGGGTCCAGGACCTCTACGACGAGTCGATCCTGACCCAGAAGGTCGAGGCGGCTCTCGACTTCAAGAACCAGATCCTGGCGAAGCTCTACAACCGCCGCGCGATCGAGTCCTCGAAGATCGTCGAGGAGCTGCTGGGCTTCGCCGACCAGCTGAAGCCGTACGTCGCGGACACCACCCTGATCCTGAACAACGCCATCGACGAGGGCAAGGTCGTCCTCTTCGAGGGCGGCCAGGGCACGCTGCTCGACGTCGACCACGGCACGTACCCCTTCGTGACCTCCTCGAACCCGACCGCCGGCGGCGCGTGCACGGGCGCGGGCGTGGGCCCGACGAAGATCAGCCGGGTCATCGGCATCCTGAAGGCCTACACCACCCGCGTAGGCGCAGGACCCTTCCCGACGGAACTCTTCGACGACGACGGCGAGGCGCTGCGCCGCATCGGCCACGAGCGCGGTGTGACCACCGGCCGCGACCGCCGCTGCGGCTGGTTCGACGCGGTGATCGCGCGGTACGCGACCCGGGTCAACGGCCTGACCGACTTCTTCCTCACCAAGCTGGACGTGCTGACCGGCTGGGAGCAGATCCCGGTCTGTGTGGCGTACGAGATCGACGGCAAGCGCGTCGAGGAGCTCCCGTACAGCCAGTCCGACTTCCACCACGCGAAGCCGGTGTACGAGTACCTGCCGGGCTGGACCGAGGACATCAGCAAGGCGAAGACCTTCGCGGACCTGCCGAAGAACGCGCAGGCGTACGTGAAGGCGCTGGAGGAGATGTCGGGAGCGCCGATCTCGGCGATCGGCGTGGGCCCGGGCCGCACGGAGACGATCGAGATCAACTCGTTCATCTAGCAGGGCGCAAAGAGCGGGAGGCCGTGGGGCACACGCACCACGGCCTCCGGCCGTCGGGTCAGGCGGGCCAGGCGCTGACTTGCAGGATGTAGACGCATTCGTGGCGGGCCACGCTCAGGTAGAGGAACATGCCACCGGGGACGAAGGCGGTCTGCACGCCGTCGGATACGCCTTGGAATGATGCACCGTCGAGATGGAGAGCTTCGGCGGCCCGCACGATCTCAGCGGCGCGCTTCTCGACCTCGGCGACGAAGGCGGCAGGAGCCGGCGTCTCTCCGCCGACGACGTGCGACTCGCTGGGGTCGTACTCCCAGCGCCAGTCACCCATCCGCTACCGCCCTCTGTGCCCCCGCGAACACGCTGTGGATCTCGTTCATCGCGTCACGCCAGGCTGGGTCGCTCTTGTCGAGCACCTGTGCGGCGTATTCGGCGGCTCTGAGGCGTGTGGCGGCCGCGGGATGCCGGGCGATCTCCACCACAACGGCCCAGGTCTCGAGGAACTGCAGAATGGGCCCCAGAGTGCCCGTCCGGGCAGCAAGGGCGATTGCGTCGTCCTTCTGCTGTTCCATCTCGGCCAGCCGGTGAGGGGCAACCTGAGCCAGAGCCACCCGGAGCGCGGCAGGGTTCCGGTCCGGTCTGCCGATGATCGGGACACTTGGGTCGATGTGTTCGGCGGTCATCTCGTTCCTCCCTTGAGAGCCACGGCCACGTTACGGCAGAGAGAGCGAGGCCCGCAGGGGAGCAGGCGGGCCGGGGGCGCGTGACTGTGCCCGGGGGCGAGGGGTGCGGCGAAACCCGGGGCCGCCCGCTTTGTGAGTATGGCGGGCCGCGTCTGCCTGTAAAGGGCGCTCCCTGCGGTCGCGTCGCTGCGCGATGGCCTACGGCCCCCCTTGACAGACAGCCGCGTCCCGCTGGTGCAGATGAGTGTCGGGCGGCCCCGGGGAGCGGGGCCCCACCTGAGCCGGGACGCTGGCTGCGCTGTCGTCGGTGACCTCAGCCCGGCAGATGGGGCAAGACACGCACCAGGTTCGGGGGCTGCAGGCCTCGGCATAGCGGCCGACGACCGTCTGTTGGACTACGGCAACGCCCAATCCGAGGTGGATTGACACCAAGCGGCCGAGGGGGCCCGCAGGCAGCCGCAAACCCCGGCAAGCCAGACACGATTGACGGCATCAACTGGAGCTCTGCGCCAGCAGGGTGATCTCCGCTGCCTGTGCGAGTGATCGACGGTGCGTACAGCGGTGACAGTGAGTGGTTGTCACCAAGATCGCTATGGCTCGTACGAGTCAGATCGTCTTCACCAAGGAGCTCCCCATGAGTGTTCGCCGTTCCCTGCTGGCCACCGTCGGTGCCGTGGGCCTCATCCTCGGACTGTCCACCGCGGCACACGCCTGCCCTTCCGCCGCGGCGCTCAACCCTTGCGGTTACTACGCGACTTCCAGCGACTCCTACTACAACCACTGCACGAGTGACGGCTCGCGCGTAGTGATCGAGGTCGAGGTGTGGGGCCCCAACTACGAGCGCTGCGTGGCCCCGGGCGTCACCTGGCTCGGATCTGCGGACAAGATCGACGGCGCATGGTACGTCGGACGCACCTGCTGATCCACCGCCTTCCACACACGGTCCGGCCCGGCGGCCGCTGAGCCGGGCCGGGCCCATCCCGGACCTGCCGCGCCCAGCAACCACCCACCGGCCTGCGGCCGGCAGCGGACCGGGACCAGCAGCCGGTGGATCCCGGGGCCCCGCTCCGGGGGCCGCCCCCTCAACAAGCAGTAGCGGTGGAGGGGCGGGGGTCAAGGGTGGCCGTAGGCCATCGCGCAGCGACGCGACCGCAGGGAGCGCCCTTGACGCCCGGCCCGGAGCCGCCATCATCACCGGTCGGGCGGCCCCCCACCCGAACCACTCGCTCCTGGATCAGGATGCCCAGCCCAGGAACGCCGTCCAGGCGCCTGGCGGGAGGGCAAGCGCGGGTCCCTCCGGGTTCTTGGAGTCCCGGACATGGATGGTGTGGGGGCACGCGGCGACCTCTACGCAGTTACCGCCACCGCCACCGCCGTCGCTGTAGCTCGACTTCCGCCAGTCGAAGGCGATCTCGACGCAGTTCCCACCGCCGTCGTCGCTGTAGCTGGACTTGAACCACTGCAAGGCGCTGCTCATGACCGCTCTCCCGCCAACCGCTCAATGAGGCCCAGGGATTCGTCAGGGCTCAGGGCCTGTGCGCGGATCTTCGCATATCGGTGCGAGAGTCGGGAGACGGCAGGGGGTTCGCTGACCAGAATGCTCTCGTCCTCGATCTCCATGTAGACCACGTGGTGGTGGTCCTTGGTCTCCACGAGCTTCATCGGACCCCGAGCACCCGCATAGGAACCGCTCAGTCCCCTGTCCAGCGGCAGCACCTGCACGGTGACATTGACCCGTAGAGCGTCCTCGGCGAGCGACCGCAGCTGGCCGCGCATGATCTCCAAGCTGCCGAATGGCCGCCGCAGCACCGACTCTTCGAGGATCAGCTCGATCAGCGGAAGCGGATCCCGGCCGAAGAGCGCCTTGCGCAGCATTCGGGCCTCTACAAGCTCCTCGACCTTGGAGTCGGGGACCGGCGGAAAACCGCCTTGGATCAGCGCCCGTGCGTACTCCTCCGTCTGGAACAACCCGTCGACGACATGCGTCTCGTACGACGAGATCGTCAGCGCCTCCGCCTCAAGCCGGCTGAAGTGCCGAAAGCGCGCTGGGTATTTGTCCATCAGTACGTACGGACGCGCCGTCTCGAACAACCCCAGCCCACTCCCGATCACCTCCTCCAGCTTCACCAGCATCTGGTCGCTCGCCGGCTGCGCGCACGTTTCCATCGCGCTGATCGCCGAGCCGGTGAAACCGGTCTGCTCGCCCACCTCCTTCTGCGTCAGGTTCTGTTTCTCGCGCATCATCCTCGCGATCTCCGCGACATACCGCGTAGTCGCCCCCGCCACTTCCTTGTTCTCCGCTCGCGCCACAGCGGTCACCACCCCGACTCCACCCGACTCAACCGGACTCAACCGGTCTCAAACAGTCAGCGCCGATTTCGCACCGTATCCGGTGGTCGACGCAGGGTCATGGAAAACGCTAGCCCCACCCTCCGAAACTGTCCTTGTGAATACGGAAAGTCACCAGAAGATCCCCTGGGTCCCCGCCTCCGGCTTTCAACTCCGGAAGGCCGGCGTCCAGTTCGACGCCCTCCGCGTGGACGGCCTCCTCGGGCGGCAGCTCGCCGACGTGCTGGAGGGGCTCACCGGCGGGGACCCCGGGCCCATCGTGGCCGAGGACAACGGGCGCCGGTCGATGTACTTCCTCGTCCCGGCCGGCAGTACCGCCCACCGGCCCTGGCCTCCCGCGGTCACCCGGCTCACCGCGGGGCACGACCGGATCTCGTACATCCCCGTGCCCGCGCTCAGCGGCCGGACCTGGCCGCTGAGCTGGCGCTGCCCTCCCCGCCGCGCCGACCGCTTCGTACATCCGCTGCTGCTCCGCAGCGCGGTGAACGGCCTGCCGCACACGCGTGACCTCTGAGGCGAAAACTGGCTCCTGGAGTGACTGATTCCCCTGTTCTTTCGCTCGTTTGTTCGCGATTGAGTTCCCTTGCGGCCGAGAATCCACCTTCGTGCTGCTGGGGGAACAGCAGCCAATCCGGCGGTTCGGGAAGGCGGATGCTCGGCGTAAAGGATCAACGATCCAGTTACGCAAGGGGGAGCAAGTGATCAGACGAACTCGCGGAATCCGCACGTCCGTTGCGGCCTTCGCGGCCATTGCACTCGCCGGAATAGGTGCCACCACGGCATCCGCGGCCATCACCGACAGCATGTACCCGACGGCGAACACGCCGTGGTCGTGCACGGACGGGGAAATGGGCGACGGCTTCTGCAGGACGGACAACAACGCCCTTACCGTCTGGCTCCAGGGAAGCGTGTCGAGTGCGGGAAAGACAAAGGTGAAGAACGCACTCAACGGCCAGTACAACCCCACCGATCTCAATGTGAGCTATCCCGGTAGCCCCAGCTACAGCGGTGGATCAGAGACGGACATCATCTACCAGTCGGGTTCCACGCCGTCGGGGAGCCGGGGTATCGCCTGGTGCAACGACTCGGTCGGAGGGAACAAGTGCGACCAGCACTACGTCCGCTTCGCCTCCAGCAACCCGCCCGCCAGCACCACGTGCCACGAGACGGGTCACGCCGTCGGGCTGACACACGGCCAGAACGCCTCCCCCCGACTGCGCCAGGACGACTCCCGGCTGGCCTGCATGGTGACGCCGTCGGCGGTCGCCTCGCTGGGAGCGCACAACAAGTCCATGATCAACTCGGCGTACTGAGGGGGCCTGACAGTGAAGATCACGCGCAGCAGAATGCTCGGCGCTCTGGCCGCCACGGTCGTGGCCGGGTCACTGGTCGGGACATGGCTCGGGACCCCCGGTTCCGAGCCCCGTACGGAAGCGGACGGCGTGGTGATCGCTGACGCCGATGACGTGTCGCCGTCAGTGACGAATACCGACTGGGTCACGTACGCGGATCAGGTGGTGGTGGTCCGGCCGGTCGCGGAGAAGGAGATCCCGCCCAGCGCGGACGAGCGGGAGGCCGGCGAAGGGTACATCGGCCGTTCCGCGACCCTCTCCGTCGACCAGGTTCTGTGGAGCCGGGCCGGAGCGCCCACCGCTCCGGCATCTGTGACCCTCGACGTCGCCGGATGGACGTTCCAGGGCGACCAGCGCCGGAAGTTCGCCGTCCACGACAGCCCCCGGCTGGAGAAGGGTCACACGTACATCGTGGCGCTGGCCCGTCTCCAGGACGGTACGTGGTCGGCGCTGGGCAGCAGCGCGGTACTGCCCTACGACAACGAAACCATCGGCAAGGGTGAATCCGAAGGCACGATCCACACCCCGCCGGCCCCTGGTCCGCAGTCGGCCGAAGCGCTGGCAGCACCCGATGCCGACAACAGCGTGGAGAGCCTGACCAGTGGCCGTACCGCCGACGCGCTCGTCTCCGTGCTGAAGGCCGCGAAACCGGCATCTGCACCCGCACCGGAATCTGCACCGGAATCTGCACCGGCACCGGCGAAGAACTGAGCCTGCTGCTCACCGCCGTACCAACACCGCGGTGCCCCACCTCTGCATCCAGAGGTGGGGCACCGCTGCGTTTCTGCGATCACTGCGCCTTGGCGTAGCGCTCCTCCGGCGGCAGGCTCGCGTACGGTGCTGCCGCCGGATCCGGTGCGGTTCCCTTCAGCAGGTCCACCAGCGACCGGGCCGGCTTTCCGTTCACTCGCTCCTCGACGCTGCCCGCCTCATGCCCGCCCGGCGGGGTGGGGTGGTTGGTGCCCTCGGATTCACCCTTGCCGATGGTTTCGTTGTCGTAGGGCAGTACCGCGCTGCTGCCCAGCGCCGACCACGTACCGTCCTGGAGACGGGCCAGCGCCACGATGTACGTGTGGCCCTTCTCCAGCCGGGGGCTGTCGTGGACGGCGAACTCCCGGCGCTGGTCGCCCTGGAACGTCCACCCGGCGACATCCAGCGTCACCGACGCCGGAGCGGTGGGCGCTCCGCCCCGGCTCCACAGGACCCGGTCCACCTCCAGAGTCGCGGAACGGCCGATGTACCCCTCGCCGGCCTCCCGCTCGTCCGCGCTCGGCGGAATCTCCTTCTCCGCGACCGGCCGGACCACCACCACCTGATCCGCGTACGTGACCCAGTCGGTACCCGTCACCGACGGCAGCACGTCATCGGCCTCCGGGACGGCAACCGGCCCGCGACCGCCGTCACCAGGGCCGTCGCCGTCCCCGGCCGGCAGGACGAAGAGCGCCGCGGCGGCCGCGCCCGCCGTGAGCGCCGCACCCGCCCACAGCACTGGTTTCCGGACCCGCCGTGGTGCCTCCGCCTCCGCCGGTGTCATGTCAGCCCGCCTCGCGGCCACTTCACGTTCCGTCCGCTCCGGTACCCGATGTACTCCGGCTGCCGGATCGTGGGCCGAGAGCAGTGCCCTCACCCGTTCCACGTCCTTGCCCATCGTCAGCTCCCTTCCCGCTCGATCCGGACTCGTTCAAGGCTGCTTCCAGCAACTTGCGGGCACGGTGCAGGCGTACGGAGAAGGCGGCCGTGCTGCAGCCGGCCACCCGTGCCGCCTGCCGGACGTCCAGCCCGTCCCACGCGACCAGCACCAACGCCTCCCGCGCCGTCTCCGGCAACCGGTCCAGGGCGTCGGCGGCCGCGATACGGTCCACCGCGCTCTGCTCCGCGGCCGGCACCGGACGGTCGTCACCGGCCGCCACCAGCAGTTCCCGCAGCCGGTGCCTGCGGCCGGTCGACCGCACCGTGTTCGCCACGACCAGGCGCGCGATCCCGTACAGCCACGGCAGCGGTTCACCTCTGACCTCGGCCCTTCTGCGCCACGCCGTCAGATACACCTCGGACAGCGCGTCCTCCGCCGCCTCGTACGGCAGCCTGCGCCGCAGGAACCGGAGGACGGGCACGCAGGTGTCCCGATAGACCGCTTCGAACCTGCCCCACTCATCCAAGCGCCCGTCCTCCCCCGGAATACGAAGCCGCGCCAGAGTGCCTCACACCCTGTATGTGTCCGGGAGACGCGCTCTCTTACAGCCGTTTGCAGCCTCTTACCGCGCGATGGGATCCGAGCGCGTGCGGTGGCCGCGTCGCCACGCTCTGCTTAGCGTGGGAGGGAAAGCAACACCAACCCACTGAGCGAAATGGTGCGTAGCGATGGCTGACAAGCCCACGGTCGTTCTGGTGCACGGGTTCTGGGGCGGAGCCGCCCACTGGTCGAAGGTCATTGTCGAGCTGCACAACCGCGGCTTCGGGTCGCTGCTCGCGGTGGAGAACCCGCTGACCTCCCTGGCCGACGACGCCGAGCGCACCCGCAAGATGGTCCGGCAGGTGGACGGGCCCGTCCTGCTCGTGGGTCACTCCTACGGCGGTGCGGTCATCACGGAGGCGGGTGACCTGCCGAACGTCACCGGACTGGTCTACATCGCCGCGTTCGCGCCCGACGCGGGAGAGAGTCCCGGACAGCTCAGCCAGGAGATGCCGCCTGCGGCGTTCGAGAACCTCGCCCCCGACTCCGACGGCTACCTGTGGGTCAAGCAGGACAAGTTCCACGAGAGCTTCTGCCAGGACCTGAGCGCCGACGACGCCCTGGTCATGGCCGTCACCCAGAAGGCCCCGCTGGCCTCGACCTTCGGGGACACCGTGACCGCGCCGGCCTGGCGGACCAAGCCGACCTGGTACCAGGTATCGGGCCAGGACCGGATGATCCATCCCGACAACGAGCGGCGCATGGCCGCCCGGATGGAACCCCGCAAGCTCATCGAACTCGACGCCGGCCACGCGTCGCTGGCCTCGCAACCCGTCCCGGTCGTCGAGCTGATCGAGACGGCGGCCATCGACCTCGCCGGTTAGCGCCTGTACCCGTCCGGTCAGGTCCGCGCGGAACGCGGGGGAGTCCGCTGTCTCAGCCCACCTTCGTGTACGTGACCGGCTCGCCGCCGCTGCCCACCAGCTCGCGTACCAGCGTCCGTCCGTCCGGCATGTCCAGCCGGCTCCACTCGCCGGGCGAACACGTCGCCGCGTCCCCGAACGTGACCGTCGAGGGGCCTAGTTTCAGCGGCGGGCCCGGGGCGCGGAGGGTGGCGGACCAGCGGCAGTCGTGGTTCGGGCCCTGGCCCGTCAGGTGCATCACCGTATCGCCCACGTCGCCCTGGCTGATCGTCAGGACGCGGGTGTTCAGGCCGTCCGCGCCGCCGAAGGTGGCCCGCCACGTGCCGATGTACTCGGCCGGTACGGCACCCGAACCCTCCTGGTCCGGTGACGCAGCCGGGGTCGCGGACCCCGGCTTCGGGTCGGTCGTCCCCGTGCCTGTGCCTGTGCCCGTGCCTGTGCCCGTGCCCGTTCCTGTCCCCGAGGCCGTCGGCTCCCTCTTCCCGTCGTCGCCGCCCGCCTTGCTCATCGCCGCGTACACACCGCCGCCCGCCGCGAGCGCGACCACCAGCGCCACCGCGACCAGCGCCGCTGTCGAGCGGTCGCGGCGCGGCGCGGGTTCCGGGGTCGGGGGCGGGCCGTACGCGGGCGTGGGGCCGTACCCGTACGGCGGGGGCGACGGGGGTGCCGGCCGGGGTGCCGGCGGGCCGATGACCGTGGGCATCGCGTGCACGGCAGGCGCCGCCTGGGGCGGCCGGGCCGGCTGGGACGGCGGCTGCGGGCCCGCGTCTTCGGTCTCCAGCAACCGCACCGCGTGGCGGCCGAGTTGCGCCACCAGTGCGGCCGGCAGCCAGGGTTCCCGGGCCCGGCCGTCGCTCACCGTGTCGTCGGCGCCGACCCGGGCGAGGATGTCGGCCGTCGTGGGGCGCGCGGCCGGGTCCTTGCGCAGGCAGTCGCGCACCAGATCCCGCAGCGATTCCGGCAGCCTGGAGAGGTCCGGTTCCTCTTCCGCGATCCGGTACATCAGTGCGTGGGCCCCACTGTCGGCCGCGCCGAAGGGCAGGGTGCCGGTCGCCGCGTACGCCAGTACCGAACCCAGGCAGAACACGTCGCACGCCGGTGTGACCGGGGTGCCGCGCACCTGCTCGGGGGCCATGAAGCCGGGGGAGCCGACCAGTGCGCCGGTACGGGTCAGGCCGCCGTCGGTGACCGTCTCCAGGGCGCGGGCGATGCCGAAGTCGATGACGCGCGGTCCGTCGATCGTGACCAGGACGTTCGACGGCTTGAGGTCGCGGTGGATGAGGCCTGCCGCGTGGATGTCCCGCAGGGCGTGCGCGAGTCCGGCGGCGAGAAAGCGTACCGAGCGCTCGGGCAGCGGGCCGTGGTCGGCGGAGACGACGGTCTGGAGGCTGGGCCCGGCGACGTACCCCGTCGCGAGCCACGGCACCGGCGCCTCGGTGTCGGCGTCGAGGACGGGCGCGGTCCACTGGCCGCCCACGCGGCGCGCGGCCTGGACCTCCTGCCGGAAGCGGGCGCGGAACTCCTCCTGGGCGGCGAGTTCCTCACGTACCAGCTTGACCGCGACCGTACGGCCGCGGTCGGAGCGGGCCAGATAGACCTGGCCCATGCCGCCGGCGCCGAGCCGGGCCAACAGCCGGTAGGCGCCAATAGTTTGCGGGTCGCCGGGTCCCGTCTTCTCCATGGCTGTGCAGTCCCTCCCCCGGGCTCCCGTGCCCCCGTGCACGACAAGCTCAACGGGTCGAGGATAGTGCCGCGCACCGCTCGCCCCACAGGTCAGGAACCGACCTACGAAGCTCTTCCCGCCCCGGCCCCGGCCCCCGCCCCCGCCGTCGGGGCCGCCGGCTCGCCGACCGCCTCCATCGCCTTCGACAGCCGCTCGAGCACCCGTACCGTCTCGGCCAGTGCGTCCTCGCCCAGCAGGCCCGCGAGCCGCGCCGCCAGCTTCGCGTGGCCCGGGCCGATCCTGCGTATCGCCGCCCGGCCGGCCTCGGTCGGGCGCAGCAGCTTCGCCCGGCGGTGCGCCGGGTTCGGTACGTACTCGGCGAGGCCCTTGTCCGCCAGCAGGTCCGCGATGCGCTGGACGCTCTGCCGGGTGATGCCCATCGCGCGGGCGATCCCGGCGACGGGCAGCGGCTCGTTCAGTACGGCGCCGAGGACCTGCCACCAGGCCGCGGTGAGCCCGGCGGGCCGGGCCAGCTCCTCGGAGACGGAGAGGAACTGGCCGTTCAGCCGGAAGACGTCGAGCGCCGTCCGGCTGAGCAGGTCCTGCTGTATCCGGTCTGTCACTGCATCTCTCGTCGGTTCACTCAACGCCTGCCCCTTCCGCGGCCATGAGGACTTCGTACGCGCTCGGGTCCGAGTTGTGGAAGAGCCGGTACCAGGCGTCCAGCACCTCCCCCTCGTACACCCCGAGCTTGCCGAACACCTCGCGGGCGAACGCCACCGGCTCGGTCGGGCCCGCCGTGATCAGGTCGCCGCTCGTGACCGCGTCCGCCTCGACGTAGTGACCGGCGCCCTGGTAGCCGGTGGCCGCCAGGTAGCCGGCCGCGGCGCTGGTGTGCGGGCGGTCGTCGAGCAGTGCCTCGCGGGCCAGCCCGGCCGTGGCCCCGCAGATCGCGGCCACCGGGACGCCCGCCGCCAGGAACTCGCGCGCCTTGCGGGCGAAGGGGGCGAGCTCGTCGCCCATGTCCCAGAGCTGCGCGCCGGTCAGGATCAGCAGTGAGCCGTCCTCGGGGCGGACGTCGTCGAGCGTGACGTCGGGCTGGATGCGGACGCCGCCCATGGTGCTGACGGGGTCGAGCGAGGCTCCGACGGTCCGGATTTCGTAGCCCGTCTGGGTGAGGTGCGCGGTGGTGTGCCCGGTCTCCCAGTCGGCGAATGTGGGGTAGACGGCCAGGTAGACGGTCTTGCTGGTCATGGCAGCTCCTTGGTTGCGGCCCCCGTATGCCGATGTAAGTATCCTGTCAAAAAGACAGCATGCTGTCAAGATGAGGCCGCGGCGCACTCGGCCGACACACTGTCGCGGCGAGCCCCCGACCCCCGTACATGACGCCGATGTCCTGTCCACCCTGTGGACTCTTAGCCTGTGGCCATGACCCCTCACGCCGATCCCGGAGCGGGCGCCGCCGTCAAGGCCGCCGACCGCGCGCACGTGTTCCACTCCTGGTCCGCCCAGGGCCTGATCGATCCCCTGGCCGTCGCCGGCGCCGAGGGCTCGTACTTCTGGGACTACGACGGCAACCGGTACCTCGACTTCTCCTCCCAACTGGTCAACACCAACATCGGTCACCAGCACCCCAAGGTCGTCGCCGCGATCCAGGAGCAGGCCGGCAGGCTCTGCACCCTCGCGCCGGGCTTCGCCGTGGACACGCGCTCCGAGGCCGCACGCCTCATCGCCGAGCGCACTCCCGGTGACCTCGACAAGATCTTCTTCACCAACGGCGGCGCCGAGGCCGTCGAGAACGCCATCCGCATGGCCCGTCTGCACACGGGCCGTACGAAGGTGCTCTCCACCTACCGCTCGTACCACGGCGCGACCGCCGCCGCGATCAACCTGACCGGCGACCCGCGCCGCTGGCCCTCCGACACCGCCTCGGCAGGTGTCGTGCACTTCTGGGGCCCGTTCCTGTACCGCTCGCCCTTCCACGCGGAGACCGAGCAGCAGGAGTGCGAGCGCGCACTGCAGCACCTGGCGGACACCATCGCCTTCGAGGGCCCGCAGTCGATCGCCGCGATCATCCTGGAGACCGTTCCGGGCACGGCCGGGATCATGACCCCGCCGCCCGGCTACCTCGCGGGCGTGCGCGAGCTGTGCGACCGGTACGGCATCGTCTTCATCCTCGACGAGGTGATGGCTGGCTTCGGCCGTACGGGTACGTGGTTCGCCGCCGACGTCTGGGACGTCACCCCCGACCTGCTGACCTTCGCCAAGGGCGTCACCTCCGGCTACGTCCCGCTGGGCGGCGTCGCGATCTCCGCGGAGATCGCCGCCACCTTCGACCAGCGGCCGTACCCCGGCGGCCTGACCTACTCGGGCCACCCGCTGGCCTGCGCCGCCGCCGTCGCCACCATCGGCGTGATGGAGGAGGAGGGCATCGTCGAGAACGCGGCCCGCATCGGTACGGACATCATCGGCCCGGCCCTGCGCGAGATCGCCGAGCGGCACCCGTCGGTGGGCGAGGTGCGCGGCCTCGGTGTCTTCTGGGCGCTGGAGCTCGTACGGAACAAGGAGACGCGCGAGCCGCTGGTCCCGTACAACGCCTCCGGGGCGGCCAACGCGCCGATGGCCGAGTTCGCGGCGGCCTGCAAGAAGAGCGGCCTGTGGCCCTTCGTGAACATGAACCGCACCCACGTCGTGCCGCCCTGCACGATCACGGAGGCGGAGGCGAAGGAGGGCCTGGCCCTGCTGGACGACGCCCTGACGGCGGCGGACGCGCACACGGCCTGAGCGCACCCCTGGCCGCGCCCCTGCCGGCACTCCTGCCGGCCCCCTGACGGCACTGCGCATCGCGTCACAGACCGATTCCGCTGCCTGGCCTATGGTGTCCCGAACCCACGAAGGAGACGGACCCCATGGCCGGCAGCGGAGCTGTCACCCGCAACACCCTGCGGCAGCAGATAGCGGACGCGCTGCGCGAGGAACTGCTCGCGGGGCGGCTGCGGCCCGCGCAGGAATTCACGGTGAAGCAGATCGCCGAGCAGTACGGGGTGTCCGCGACCCCCGTGCGGGAGGCGCTCGTGGATCTGTCCGCGCAGGGGCTGCTCGACTCCGACCAACACCGCGGCTTCCGGGTGCACAGTTTCTCCGTCGACGACTACCGCGGCATGGTCGAGGCCCGGTCGCTGGTCGTCGACGGGATCTTCCGGCGGATCACCGAGCACGCGGGGGGCGCCGGGCGCGGCGCGGCGCTGGTGTCCGTACGGCGGCGGGCCGAGGAGGCCGGGCGGGCCGCCCGGGCGGGGGACCTGGACATCCTCGTCGGCTACGACCTGCGCTTCTGGCGCGAGCTCGGCGCGCTCGCCGGGAACGTGTACATCTCCGAGTTCCTGCACCGCATGCGCGTCCAGTGCTGGGTGTTCGCCGTCCCGTACCTGCGCCGCCACAGCCGGCTCGACGAGGTGCTGTGGAACGGCCACGGCGAGCTGGTGGACGCGGTGAACCGGGGCGACGGGGAGGCGGTACGTCTGGTCGTACGGGCGTACAACGACCACGCGCTGGCGTGGGCGGCGGGTCTGGAACCCGCCCCGCCCGTGAGCACGACCTGACCCAACGGCCCGCAAGCCCCGCCCCGGCCCGCGGGCCCAGCACGCGTCTCACCTGCTCGCGTGTCGGTCGTGCGTGGTCCAAGCGAGGGCCGCCGCCCTCTTCGCGCAGCGTGTGCGGAGCACTACGCTGTCCCGACCAGCGCACGACGCGAACGCTGCGACATTCCCGGGGGACCACCCCCGAGGCCCCCGATAGGAGCCCCGTTGGCCTGTGACCTGTGGCTGGTCCCCCTCGTCGACGTGCTGTGCCACAGCCCCGACAATCCCTTCGCCGAAGAGATCGCCGCGTACGACAAGGCACTCGGCGAGGCCGGGCTGCCGTCCGTTCCCGTCTTCGCCTACATGCCGGGCCTGTCGGGCGACGTCGCCCCGGTCGCCGGCTTCGACTACGACGCGCTGCACTTCCTGCGCCGCGCGTACCTGCTGCAGATCTGCGGGCTGGCCGTGACGCCCGTCGACGAGCTGGGCGGGGACTACGAACAGCTGCTGGAGATGTTCGAGGCGACGGCCCAGCAGTCCCACCTGGTCTGGCACTACGACCACGCCGGCGCCTATGTCCCGGTCGACTTCGCCTCCCCCCTCGGCAACGAGGAACTGCTGGCCGGCGGCGGCCCCCTGGGTTCCACCCAGGGCCTGCTGCGGGAGCTGGAGTTCGTCGCCCCCGCCATCGGCATCGACCCGGCCAAACCGCCGGCCGCCCCCGCGCCCCCGCAGCGCCCCACCTCGCTGGAGGAACCGGCGGGCCCCATTCCGTACGACGACAGCCCCTTCGCCCGTGAGCGGCACGTCTGGCTGGGCCTGCACGCGGCCGCGACCCGCAGTCTGGGTCAGGGCTCGATGATCATCTTCAGTTGACGCGCCCGTGCGCAGCGCTCACCGGGGTGACTCCGGCGGGCGCTGCCGCGGCATGCTGGGCCGCGTCCCCGGCGGCAGCGCGAAGCGGCCGGAGGGCTGTCCACTCTCCGTACGGGACCCACCCGTACTCAGCGACTGCATCATCAGCGGCGCGGGGCCCGCCCGGAACTCCACCATCCAGTCCGCCGTCTCGGAGCGGACGAGCTCGCTGATGTCCTCCGAGAAGCGCCGCAGCACGGTCAGACAGCGCTCGGCGGCCTCGCTCGCGGTGCCCTCGGTGGGGCCGAGCACCTCGCGCACGCTCTCCGAGGCCCAGTCGAACTGCAACGCCTGCAACCGCCGGTGCACCGCCTGCGCGGTGGCCACGTCCCTTATCCACCCCGAGGTCAGCCCGAAGAACCGGTCGCAGGCCATACAGGCCGCCCCGAGCAGCAGCGACAGATAACCGAAACCCGACGCCCCGTCCAGCGTGCCGGTCAGATCGAGCAGCGGCAGCGCGGCCCCCGCGACCGCCCCGGCCGCCGTCCCCAGCCGCAGAGCGCGCGCACCCCGCCGCTTCCAGGCACGGTCGGTCAGGTACCACTCGGCGGTCCGCAGGGCGTCCCCCTCCACCCACCGGTACAGCTCGTCGAGGCGCTCCGCCGGCTCGCCCCAGTCCCCGAGGGGGAAGGGCCGGCCGGTCAGGTCGGCCGCCTTCGGCGCGCCCTCCTCCCGGGGGCCCCTGGGTTCGCGGGACTCCCGGGACTCCCAGGGTTCCCGGGGTTCCCGCGGCGGCCTCTCGGGCTGCATGTCCGGCTGACTCACCCGGCACTCCCTCTGCCTGCGCTGACGTGTGGTGGTGCGCGTGTGCGTACTGGTGCGCATGCACTTCCTACCGCCGAATGGTGGGCCATGGGCCGGAAATCCCGGTATTTCCGCCCACACGGAGGTCTTGATCAGGTAGAGGAGTCCCCGGCCTCTCACTCGAAAGAGTTGGTCCTTACGGTGTAGGGCGCGGTGCCCGGTGAGCACGTAGGCTCGGTTTCACCGAAGAACACCCATACAGACGTCGTCGAACAGCCTCGGAGTGAACCGTGATTCCCGGTGGTGGCCAGCCCAATATGCAGCAGCTGCTCCAGCAGGCCCAGAAGATGCAGCAGGACCTCGCCGCGGCCCAGGAGGAACTGGCCCAGACCGAGGTGGAGGGCCAGGCGGGCGGCGGCCTGGTCAAGGCCACCGTCACCGGTTCCGGCGAGCTGCTCGCCCTGGTGATCGACCCGAAGGCGGTCGACCCGGAGGACACCGAGACGCTCGCCGACCTGGTGCTCGCCGCGGTCCAGGCCGCGAACGAGAACGCGCAGCAGCTTCAGCAGGACAAGCTCGGTCCGCTGACCCAGGGTCTGGGCGGAATGCCGGGCCTCCCCTTCTGAGCGGGGCGTCCGGCAACTACCGTACGCAGCACACGAATACGCACCACCCCGAACGAGCAGTACGACAAACGAGCAGTACGAGAAAGGCGTTCCGTTGTACGAAGGCGTGGTCCAGGACCTCATCGACGAGTTGGGCAGGCTGCCCGGCGTCGGTCCCAAGAGCGCGCAGCGGATCGCCTTCCACATCCTCCAGGCCGAGCCGACCGACGTGCGCCGCCTCGCGCACGCGCTGCTCGAGGTCAAGGACAAGGTCCGCTTCTGCGCGGTCTGCGGGAACGTCGCGCAGGCCGAGCAGTGCCGGATCTGCGCGGACGTCCGTCGCGACCCCGCGGTCATCTGCGTGGTCGAGGAGCCCAAGGACGTCGTCGCGATCGAGCGCACCCGCGAGTTCCGCGGGAAGTACCACGTGCTCGGCGGCGCGATCAGCCCCATCGAGGGCGTCGGCCCGGACGACCTGCGGATCCGCGAGCTGCTGGCCCGGCTGGCCGACGGCACGGTCACGGAGCTGATCCTCGCCACCGACCCGAACCTGGAGGGCGAGGCCACGGCCACGTACCTCGCCCGCATGATCAAACCGATGGGCCTGAAAGTCACCCGGCTCGCCAGCGGCCTGCCCGTGGGCGGCGACCTTGAATACGCGGATGAGGTCACGCTCGGGCGTGCCTTCGAGGGGAGACGACTTCTCGATGTCTGACGCAAACTTGCACGCCGTGTCGCAGGACCCGGACAGTTTCGCGGTCCAGATCGCCGACCAGATCGAGTCCTTCATCGTCGCGGTCACGGAAGTGGCCAAGGGCGACGAACCGGACAGCGCGGTCCCGTTCCTGCTCCTCGAAGTCTCCCAGCTCCTGCTCGCCGGCGGCCGGCTGGGCGCGCACGAGGACATCGTCCCGGACGAGCGGTACGAGCCGGACCTCGGCCCGGAGCCGGACGTCGACGAGTTGCGCGAGCGGTTCGCGCGGATGCTCGACCCGGTCGACGTGTACTCCGAGGTGTTCGACCCGTACGAGCCGCGCAAGGCCCCCGTCCCCTGCCGGATCTCCGACGACCTGGCCGATGTCGTCACCGATCTGCGCCACGGTCTCGCCCACTACCGCGCGGGCCGCACCACCGAGGCGCTGTGGTGGTGGCAGTTCTCGTACCTCTCCAACTGGGGCTCGACCGCCTCGGCCGCCCTGCGCGCGCTCCAGGCCCTGGTCGCGCACGTCCGCCTGGACCAGCCGCTCCAGGCCCTTGACGGCCTGGACACGGACGAGGACATCACCGAGGACGACCTCGCCGAGCAGGCGGGCCGGGTGATGGCGGAGGAGATCGGAGCCCCACTGGGCCTGCGGGAGTCCCGCTAGTACGGACAGGCGGCCGCGTCGGGCCGCCTGCGCGCCGGAGCCGCTCGCGCGTGACATGGGCCACGTTCCGCTTGGGCGCGCCGGTATGGGGCAGGGGATCCCACCGAGCGGGCAGGCGCTTCCCCGCGACTGCACCGTGAGCGGGACATCTCACGATGCAATACGCGTGGGGCGGTTTCTGCCCGCTCGATAGACTGAGCCGACCGCAGGACTGCGGCCGCCCGGGGCTGGCCCCGGAAGATACGGACTGAGCGAGGAGCGCACGTGGGCCTTGTCGTGCAGAAGTACGGAGGCTCCTCCGTAGCCGATGCCGAAGGCATCAAGCGCGTCGCCAAGCGAATCGTCGATGCCAAGAAGAACGGCCACCAGGTGGTCGTCGTGGTATCCGCGATGGGCGACACGACGGACGAGTTGATCGATCTCGCCGAGCAGGTATCCCCGATCCCTGCCGGACGCGAATTCGACATGCTGCTGACCGCGGGAGAGCGGATCTCCATGGCCCTGCTGGCCATGGCGATCAAAAACCTGGGCCACGAGGCCCAGTCGTTCACCGGCAGTCAGGCCGGCGTCATCACCGACTCGGTCCACAACAAAGCGCGCATCATCGATGTCACGCCGGGCCGGATCCGCACCGCCCTCGACGAGGGCAACATCGCCATCGTCGCCGGCTTCCAGGGTGTGTCCCAGGACAAGAAGGACATCACCACCCTCGGCCGTGGCGGGTCGGACACGACCGCCGTCGCCCTGGCCGCCGCGCTGGACGCCGAGGTCTGCGAGATCTACACCGACGTGGACGGTGTCTTCACCGCCGACCCGCGGGTCGTGAAGAAGGCCCAGAAGATCGACTGGATCTCCTTCGAGGACATGCTGGAGCTCGCCAGCTCCGGTTCCAAGGTGCTGCTGCACCGCTGCGTGGAGTACGCACGCCGATACAACATCCCGATCCACGTCCGCTCGTCCTTCTCCGGACTGCGCGGCACCTGGGTCAGCAACGAGCCGCAAGGGGACCAGCAGGTGGAGCACGCCATCATCTCCGGAGTCGCCCACGACGTCTCCGAGGCCAAGATCACCGTCGTCGGGGTGCCGGACAAGCCGGGCGAGGCCGCGGCGATCTTCCGCAGCATCGCGGATGCCGAGATCAACATCGACATGGTGGTCCAGAACGTCTCGGCGGCCACCACCGCCCTGACCGACATCTCCTTCACCCTTCCCAAGGCCGAGGGCCGCAAGGCCATCGACGCCCTGGAGAAGGCGAAGGACGGGATCGGCTTCGAGTCGCTGCGCTACGACGACCAGATCGGCAAGATCTCGCTGGTCGGCGCGGGCATGAAGACCAACCCGGGTGTCACGGCGTCCTTCTTCGAGGCGCTCTCGGACGCGGGCGTGAACATCGAGCTGATCTCGACCTCCGAGATCCGTATCTCGGTGGTCACCCGCGCCGACGACGTCAACGAGGCCGTCCGCGCCGTGCACACCGCCTTCGGCCTGGACAGCGACAGCGACGAGGCCGTCGTCTACGGAGGCACCGGCCGATGACCGGAGCCCGGTCCGCCCCGACGCTCGCCGTCGTCGGGGCGACCGGAGCCGTCGGCGCGGTGCTGCTCGGGATCCTGTCCCAGCACGCCGATGTCTGGGGTGAGATCCGGCTGATCGCCTCGCCGCGCTCGGCGGGCGGCAAGCGGGTCGTACGGGGCGTGGAGACCGAGGTCGTCGCGCTCGGCGAGGACGCCTTCGAGGGCATCGGCACCGGCGACGTCGTGGTGTTCGTCGTGCCCGACGAGGTGGCCGCCCAGTGGGCGCCGGTCGTCGCCGCGAAGGGCGCGGTCGTCGTGGACAATTCAGCGGCTTTCCGGATGGATCCGGACGTACCGCTGGTGGTCCCCGAGATCAACCCGCACGCCGTACGGATGCGCCCGCGCGGCATCGTCGCCAATCCCAACTGCACGACGCTGGCCATGATCGTGGCGGTCGGCGCGCTGCACGCCGAGTACGGGCTGGACGAGCTGATCGTCTCCTCGTACCAGGCGGTGAGCGGGGCCGGCCGGGCCGGTGTCGACACGCTGCGCCGGCAGATCTCCCTGGTCGCCGGTACGGAGCTGGGCGGGACGCCCGGCGACGTGCGGCGGGCGGTGGGCGACGACACGGGCCCCTTCGCGGGGCCCATGGCGCTGAACGTGGTGCCGTGGGTGGGCTCACTGGAGGCGGACGGCTGGTCCTCCGAGGAGCTGAAGATCCGCAACGAGTCCCGCAAGATCCTGGATCTGCCGGACCTGCGGGTGACGGCGACCTGTGTACGGGTCCCGGTGATCACCACCCACTCGCTGACCGTGCACGCGCGCTTCGAGAAGGACGTGACGGTCGCCGCCGCACACGAGATCCTCTCCACCGCGCCGGGTGTCGTGGTCTTCGACGACCCCGAAGTGGGCGATTTCCCCACGCCCGCGGACGTGGTGGGGACCGATCCGTCCTGGGTCGGGCGGATCCGGAGGTCCTTGGACGACCCCCGCGCGCTCGAATTTTTTGTGTGCGGGGACAATCTGCGTAAGGGTGCCGCTCTGAACACGGCTCAGATCGCAGAACTGGTGGCCGCCGAAATCTCGGCGGGCTGACCGGAAGTCTTCGTAAGATCTGTGAAGGTCTCGTGATCGCAGGCTTGGAAAGACTGTGATCAAGGTGTTGGTCTGAACCACTTGTACTACACCGTCATCGTGTTCGACGATTCGCTCCCCGCCAACCGCAACCGGCAGTTGGGCGGGGAGCGTCTTTGCGGTCGCCACTTCGACGCACGGCACAACTGGGGCATTGGGGAAGAACGGGTACGCATGAGGGCTTTCAACGCATCGTCAAAAGCGATGCCTTGCGCGTACAACCCTGACGGGGGGACACGTGTCCAACAGGCGTGGCAGAAGTTCTCGGCATTCTCGACATTGCGGCCGTCCCGGTGCGGGGCGCGACCGTGCGTCCGCTCCGGCGCCCTCGTGCGCCCGGCGGGATGCCGGTGATCGCCCCCATGCCCGCCACGCGGCCCGCCCGCATACCGTCACAGCGCGAGGGCGCTGAGGACGTCATGGCTGCGGGCACCACAGTTGACCATCTGACCGAGACCTACCGCGCGCACTACCGCTCGCTCCTCGGCCTCGCCGCACTGCTGCTGGACGACACGGCCTCGTGCGAGGACGTCGTGCAGGAGGCGTTCATACGGGTGCACTCCGCGCGCAACCGTGTGCGCGACCCGGAGAAGACCCTTGCCTACCTGCGGCAGACCGTGGTCAACCTCTCTCGCTCCGCGCTGCGCCGCCGCATCCTCGGGCTGAAGCTGCTCTCGAAGCCGATGCCGGACATGGCGAGCGCGGAGGAGGGCGCGTACGACCAGCTGGAGCGCGACGCGCTGATCAAGGCCATGCGCGGGCTGCAGCGCCGGCAGCGCGAGGTGCTCGTGCTGCGGTATTTCGCGGACATGACGGAAGCTCAGGTGGCCGAGACGCTCGGCATATCGCTGGGCTCGGTGAAGGCTTACGGCTCACGCGGGATCGCGGCACTGCGCGTCGCCATGGAGGCGACGGCATGAGCAAGCAGAGATACGAGCGGTACGGCCCGGACGGGCCCGAGGACGACCGGACTGGAAACGACACAGTGAGCAACGGTCCGGAGACCACCCCGACACCGGCGGCCAGGCCGTCCCCCGAGCCGGCGGATACGACCGAGCCGGCGGATACGGCCGAGCCGGCGGATACGGCCGAGCCGGCGGGTACGGCCGAGTCTGCGGGTACGGACGGCCGGGGCGCGGGCGACCTCGGTGCGGACGAACTCGTCCTGCGGAACATGCTCCGCGGTGCCGTACAGGACATCAAGCCCACCGAAGGCGCGCTCGACCACCTGCGGCACGCCGTCCCCGCACGGCGCGCCCGCAAGCGGCAGGTCGTCGTCGGGATGGCCGCAGCGGCCCTGTTCATCGGCACCGCCATCCCCGCCTTCGTGCACGTGGCCGCCTCCTCCGACGCCGCGGACGACCGGCCCTCCATCGCCGGCCACGGCGAGCAGGCGCAGGGCGGCACGGGCGACGAGACCGGTGCCGGCGAGGGGCAGCCGCGGCCCGGCACACCCTCCGGTCAGTCCACCACCAAGGACGACGCAGGCCGTGAGGACGAGACGAAGGGCACGGAGAAGGACCCCGGCGGCGCCACCACGGGCGGCGAGACCAACCCCACCGGCACCGCGGCCGTGACCTCGCCCGACTGCGGCGCGGACCAGCTCGGAGTCGTCTCAGCGGTCGCGCGCGGCCCCGAGGCGGACGGCAAGGTCTACGGCTCCTTCCGGATCTCCAACATCTCCGGCAGCGACTGCACGGTCAGCGGCGACGGCATCGTGTCCGTCTCGGCCAACGGCGCGGCCGACCCCGCGAAGATCACCGTGGTCGACCACACCGCGGGCGACGCGGCGGCCGGACTGCCCGACCCCTCGCTGGAGGCCAGCGGACTGATCCTGAAGCCGGCCATGGCGTACGAGGTGCAGTTCGCCTGGGTGCCCTCGGAGACCTGTCCCACGACCGGCCCCTCGCCCACCCCCACTCCGACGGACGGTGCCTCGGGCACCACAGGCGCCTCGGAGGCCAGTACGAACGCGGCTCCGCAGGGCGGCGTCGAGGAGCCGGGCGGCAGCACAGCGGAGGGCAGCGTCTCCGTGACGCACACCGCGGACCCGGGCGGACCGAACGCCTCCGCCGTCATCCCCAACGCGTGCGCGGGCACGGTCTACCGGACCGGGGTACTGGAGGCGTCCTAGGGCCTGTATCGAAAGTGGATCTTTCTCCATGAATGATCTTCGTTCATGGGGCGGGGTGATCTCACTGATGAACAGTGGGCGGTGTTGGAGCCGTTGCTGCCGACGGGGACGAAGGCGGGGCGGCCGCCTGTCTGGCCCCGGCGACAGTTGATCGACGGCATACGGTTCCGGGTCCGAACGGGCGTTCCGTGGCGGGACGTGCCCGTCGAGTACGGCCCGTGGGGCAGGATCTATGACTTGTTCCGCCGATGGCAGCGAAACGGCACCTGGCACCGGGTCTTCAGCCGGCTCCAGTCCCTGGCTGATGCGAAGGGTGCGATCGTGTGGGATCTGAGCGTCGATTCCACGGTGTGCCGCGCCCATCAGCACGCGGCTGGAGCCCGGAAGCAGGGTGACCTTCAGAAGGAACCGCCGGGTGGTGTCTTCACCGAGCCCGGTGATCATGGACTGGGACGCTCGCGCGGCGGGTTCACCACCAAGGTGCACTTGGCCGTCGAGCAGGGCCAGAAGCCCATGTCGATCGTGGTAACGGCCGGGCAGCGCGGCGACTCGCCGCAGTTCGAACCCGTGCTGAGGAAGGTCCGCGTGCCCCGCATCGGGCCGGGCCGGCCGCGCGTCCGTCCCGATCGGGTGCGTGCTGATAAGGCGTACGCCTCCCGCAAGAACCGCGCTTACCTGCGTCGCCGGGGGATCCGCTGCACCATCCCGGACAAGGTCGACCAGGCACGTCACCGCAAGCAGCGTGGCTCGCGCGGCGGCCGGCCGCCGAAGTTCGACCCAGTCGACTACCGTGAGCGCCACGCGGTCGAGTGTGGGATCAACCGCCTCAAGAGGTACCGCGCCGTCGCCACGCGATACGACAAGCTAGCGGTCCGCTATGAGACGACCGTCCTCATAGCGGCCATCGACGAATGGCTGTGACCAGCACACATCAAGCGCGTCCAAAACAAGCCCGCAGGCATGGAGGTGCTCTCACTCCACGGCAGCATTGAGGAGAATCTGCGCCAACTCGCGCGGCTGGGAGAACATCGGCCAATGGCCGGTGTCCATCTTGACCAGCCGCCAGCACTTGCTGTTCAGCAGCTCAGCCACATCTTCGTCGGGCTCGGCGTCGTCGGGCTCGGCGTCGTCGGGCTCGGCCCCCGGCATCACGCACAGGATGTATGTCGCCGGAAGTTCACCGAGCGGCCCCGCCAGCACAGCGGGCTCGGTCAGCGTGGCACCTGGGTGAGGCGTCGAGCCACGCACGAGGCGTGCGATCTGCTCATCGGTGAGACCTTCGCCGTCGTAATGAGCAGCTGGCGCGAGCGGCCAAAACCCTCCGTTCTCGGCGATCGATGCCTCCACTGCCGCCCCGCCGTCCGGCCAGGCGGAGACAAACGACTCGCCGTCAGTTGGAACACTTGAGTCGACGAATACCACGCGGGCCAGTCGGTCACCGATCCGCTCCGCGGCCTGACCGACCGGGATGCCCGAGTAGCTGTGACCCACCAGGACTACGTCACGCAGACCCTGGCGTTCTACCTCGGCAACGATGTCCTGGACGTGAGTCGCTTGCCCCGCCGGTACACCCCGCTTGTCAGCAAGACCGGACAGCGTCAACGGATAGACGCCGTGACCAGCCGCACGCAGATACGGCACCACCTCGCCCCACGCCCACGCCCCGAGCCGTGCACCTGCAACCAGCACGAAATTCACCATGCCCGCACCGTAGCCGGGCAGCCTGACGATCTCCTGAGAATACTTTCGATACACGCCCTAGGGGGCGTCCGGCGGGGGCCCGAGCCAAGCCGCACGCCCCTCAGCCCGTTCGCCGGTCAGACCGCCGCGTCGCGCTCGCGTTCCTGCGCAGGAGCCCCGGCCGCCGGCGCCTGCTCGGGCAGCAGGCCGAGCTCCGCGTCCCTGGCCGCCTCCGCCTCGCGGCGGAACAGCCGGAACCACATGAACAGCACGAAGCCGGCGAAGACGAACCACTCGCCGGTGTACCCGAGGTTCTGGAAGGCCTTCAGGTCGAGCCCGCTGCCCTGCGGGGCCGCCGCCGGCACCGGCCGCATGCCCGGGGCATTCTCCGGTACCCCGGGCAGCGTCAGCCACGCGTCGTACACCTCGTACGGCACCAGGTTCACCAGCGCGGCCGCACTGATCATCCCGACCTGCCCCTTCGGCAGTCCGCCGCGGGTGTGGACTCCCTTGGTCCCCGAGTTCTCGGAGGCCTGCAGCTCACCGGTCACCGTGACCTCAGCGGCGGGCGGCGCGGGCACCCGGTCCGTGGCGGGTTCGCCGGGCAGCCATCCGCGTACCACCGGGACGGCCTTGCCGCCGTCGGTGCGCAGCAGGGTCAGTACGTAGTACCCGCGCCTGCCGTCCAGTTGCCGTTCGGGCACGAGGAACTGCTCGCCGTACCGCCCGGAAACCGTGGCGAGCCGCCCGGAGGTCTTCTTGTCGACGGGCAGCAGCGACTCCAGTGCGGCCGCCTTCCGCTCGTCGGCGGCCGGCTTGTCCCCGGCGGCCCGGTGCGACTCGACGCGGTCCTCGAACCGGCCGAGCTGCCACGACCCCATGAACACGCAGAAGGGGATGGCCAGCACGACGAAGAGGTTGATCCCCCACCACCGCGGGGTCAGCAGAAACCGGTACACACCACCAAGGTACGGGCCCGCCCGCCCCCGCCCGGGGCCGGGGCCCCGGGACGGCTGCGCCGACGGGCGACGGGAAGGCGCCGCCGTCAGCCCTGCAGCCGGGATCCCTGAAGGTGCCGGGCCGCGAAGTCGATCTCCAGCCGTACCTGCTTGATCCGCTCCTCCACCACCAGCGAGCCGTGCCCCGCGTCGTAGCGGTACACCTCGTGCACCGCGCCCCGCGCCGCCAGCCGGTCCACGTAGTTTTCGACCTGGCGGATCGGACAGCGCGGATCGTTCACGCCGGCCGAGATGTAGACCGGTGCCCGCACTGCGTCCACGTACGTCAGCGGCGAGGACGCCTCGAACCGCTCCGGCACCTCCTCCGGCGTGCCGCCCAGCAGTGTGCGGTCCATCGCCTTCAGCGCCTCCATCTCGTCGTGGTACGCGGTCACGTAGTCCGCGACCGGGACGGCCGCCAGCCCCAGCGCCCACGCCTCCGGCTGCGTACCGAGGCCGAGCAGGGTCAGGTACCCGCCCCAGGAGCCGCCCGCCAGAACGAGCTTCGACGGGTCGGCGAGCCCCGAGGCCACCGCCCACTCCCGGACCGCGGCGATGTCCTCCAGCTCGATCAGGCCGACGCGGTGCTTGAGCGCGTCCGTCCACTCCCGCCCGTAGCCGGTCGAGCCGCGGTAGTTGACGCGTACGACCGCGTATCCGTGATCCACCCACGCCGCCGGCCCGGCCGCGAACGCGTCGCTGTCGTGCCAGGTCGGCCCGCCGTGGATCTCGAAGACGGTCGGGAACGGTCCGGTGGCTCCGGCCGGCTTCTGTACGAGCGCGTGGATACGGCCGCCGGGCCCGTCCACCCACGCGTCCTCGACCGGCACGGACCCCGGCGCCCTCATGCCCGGGGCGTCGAGCACCACCGCACCCGTGGTCGACCGGACCTCCGACGGCAGCGCCGCCGACGACCACAGGTACTCGACGGTGCCGTCGGGGCGGGCGCTCGCGCCGGACACCGACCCGGCCGGCGTCTCGACCCGTACGAGCTCACGGGTCGCCAGCTCGTACCGCCACAGCTCGCTGCGCGCCTCGAAGCTGTGCGCGATCAGCAGCGCCGATCCGTCCGGATACCACTCGGCACTCACATCACCCGGCAGCTCGACGGCGAGATCGGTCTCCTCACCCGTGGCCACGTCCCACACCATCGGCTCCCAGCGGCCGCGCCGCTGGTGTCCGACCAGCAGCCGGGTGTCCCCGTGCACCGGCGCGAAGCCCAGTACCTCGAGCCCCAGCTCCTTGGTGCCGCCCTTGCTGTCGTCCAGCTCCGCGACCGCGGTGCCGCCGAGCCGCAGCACACGCAGCGCGGAGTGCATCGCGTCACCGTGCTCGGTGTGCTCGATCGCGATCAGGGTCCCGTCGTGCGACAGGTCGCCGACCCCGGCCGACTCCCGGTGCCGGTAGATCTCCACCGGCGCCTCGCCCTGCCGTGCGACGTGGATGGTCGAGCCGTCCTCGTCCGTCGAACGACCGACCACCACCGTGCCGTGCCGCCCGATCGCCAGACCGGCGGGGTACGACGGCGCCAGCCCCGGCACGGCGGGTTCGTCGTCCCCGCCTGCGAAGGGCTGGCGCATCCAGACCCCGAACTCGTCCCCGTCGGTGTCGGCGAACCACCAGATCCACTCGCCGTCCGGGGACAGTGTCCCGTCGGTCGTGCCGTTCGGCCGGTCGGTCGCCTGCCGCTGCCGGCCGGTCGCCCGGTCCCAGGCGTACAGCTCGTACGTCCCGGTCGCGTTCGACACGAACAGCGACCGGTCCGGCGCGTCCTCCGCCCACTCGGGCAGCCCCACCCGGGGCGCCCGGAAGCGCTTCTCCCAGTCGGGCATGGGCCGGTCGGGGATGGGCGTGGCGGTGGTCGGGGACGGCGTCGAACCGGTGATCTCAGTCATGCCCCCATTCTGCGCGGAGGCGTCGCCTACTGAACGTCCACGTAGTCGCCGGTCGCCTTGACGGCCGCGGTGGTCGTGGTGCCGGCGTAGCTCCAGCGCCAGTAGCCGTCCTCGGACGCAACGACCGTGGTGCTCAGGCCACCCGTGCTGGAGGTGTTCACGGTCTTGACGGTGGTGTAGGTGCTGCTCGCGGCCTTACGGAACTGGAGCTGGACCGGCTGCGCGGCGTAACCCGGGGAGGTGTTGGTGTCCCAGTCCGCCCGGCTGAGCTTGCCGGTGACCGAGAGGGTCCTGCCCTTGACGACCGGCTCCGGGCTCGCGTTGACGGTCAACTGGGAGAGCCGCTGGAGGCGGATGGTCCGGTAGACGTCCCTCTCGACCCGGCTGTCGTCGTTGGCCCACGCCTGGACACCGACCTTCCAGGTGCCGGCGTCGGCGTTGGCGAGCCACCAGTCCGGCTCGAAGGTGAACGTCTTCGAGCAGGTGGATGTGGTCGCGCTGGAGGCGACGCAGTCGGCGCCGGTGGTGTCCTCGTTCGGCGTGATGTAGCCGTCGGGGTTGTCCAGGTCGGCGCCGCGCCACAGGAAGAAGTCCGCGTCCCAGATGCCCGACGGGTCGGTGGCGGTCACCGAGACCGTGACCGTCTTGTCGGCCGTGGCGACCACGATGTCCTTGCCGCCGTTGACGGCGAGGTTGGTGATCTGGATGTCGCCGACGGTCTCGTCGGCGTACGCGGCCGGAAGTATGAAGCCACCCAACACGGTGGCGGCGGCGACCAGGCCAAAGGCTGCGCGCTTGCGCATGTATCTCCTCTGAAGTGACGAACGATTCTGAAGTGACGAACGAGGCGCCAATCGTAAACAGTTGAACGTTGACGACTGTCAAGTGATGGAAGAATTGGCGATGTCGGCTGCTTGCGGTGTGCGTGGGAGTGGTGTTCGTGGTCTTGGGGCATCGATGTGATGAGTGCGGATCCACCGGGACCGCGAGGCCGTGGAGCGACGACGGCCATCTCCTCGTCTGCGACGACTGCCGGCGGCCGGTGGAGGCAGCCACTCCGCGGGCTCCCGTGCTCCTCGGCGATGTCCTGGCCGCCGTCTCCGACGCGGTGGCGTACGCGGGCCGGACCAGCACCACGGTTCCGGACGCCCGGACCTCGGGCGCAACGACGTGCGCCGCTTGCGGGGCGGAAGCCGAGTGGCACCGGACGCTTCGCGGCCGGTGGGTGATGATCGAGCCGGGCGACCGGCCCGTCGGCACGATCCCGGCCGGCAAGCGCTGGCGCATCGCGGGTGACGGCACGGCGGTGAACCTCGGCAGGGCGACCCCGTCCGACACCTGCCGCATCAGCCACTTCGACGTGTGCCCGACGCGGCCGGCGCCCAGCGACTCCCCGGCCCTGCTGGCCCTGTGGCGCAGAAACGCCCAGCGCCGAGCAGGCTGACCACGGCTCCTTGAACTAAGTTCAGGCATGGTGGCTGTGTGTCCTATCGTGGCCGCATGCCGCGCGAGAAGGAGCATCCCGCTGGTTCGCCACCGGTTCGGCCCGGCCGCCACGGCCAGCGCGGACGCCGAGCTGACCAGGCAGGGCGTGCGCCCCGCGGTACTGGAGGAGAACGGCCTGCGGTTCGACGCAGGAGGCCACGAGACCTGGGCCCCGGTCGCGGTGGCGACGGTGATGACCGTCCTGTCCGCGCTCAACCTGGCCCAGAGCTCCTGGGCCGCCACCCTGACCTGGATCTTCCAGTGCGCGGTGATCGTCATGAACGTTCTGATCGTCCACAGCAACCTGACCGCGGTGAAGTCCGTCGACGCGGCCTTCCGCCGCAAGGGTGACCCCGAGCTCGCCCGCGTCGACGTCGCCGCCTTCCTCAAGGCCGCCGAGGGTGCCTTCCCCTCCTGGGTCCAGCTCCTGCAGAAGGCCCGTCACGCGATCGTCTTCGGCGCCTCCGCCCTCGCCCTGACCGCCGTGGCCCTCGCCGGCTGACCCCAGTCGCCCACCCGCCGCTCCCCGCCCCACCCGACACCGGGGATCGCGCCCGTCGTCCTCGCCGTCACCCTCCAACTCCTGCTCGCCGCCTGTTCCTTCGTCATCTCCGTCACGGTCTGGACTCATGGCGGCGCGGCCCAGCGGGCCGGCGAGACGTTCAAGGAACAGCCCTGGGAGTTCGCCCTCGCTCTCGGCATCGGAGCCCTGCTCACCACGCTCGCCACGCTCAACATCGCCGGCATCGGGGCCGGTCGAACCCCGTCGTACATCCTTGAGCCGGCCGTCCTGGTCGTGGTCGGCTTCATTACTGCCGGTCAGGTCTTCGCCGTGCAGTACACGGAGGCGGCCTTCAAGCGGTCCGAGGACCCGCGCTTCCGCGCCCTCGACGCCAAGGCCCTGACAGCCGCCGCCAACTCCGGCTTCCCCACCTGGCTCCGCCCCCTGGTCCTGACCCGCTTCCTACAGGCTTTGTGATGATCATGATCGCCTGTGGTCTCGTCTTCGATCCTGCCGACGAAGAGGCGGCGAAAGCAGCGGGACGACAACGAGGCCGTGCCCGAAGGTGAACTCGTCTGACAGGAGCAGTGGAACATGCTGACCCCGACCTGCCTTCTCGGCGGCGCCGGTATTCGTGACCATGTCACCCATGGCCACGATGCGGACCGGTTCGTTGAGATCGGCTCTCTCACCAAGGTCGTCACCGGAACGGTCCTGATCCGGCTGGCGAAGGAGGGAGCCCTCAGCCTCGACACACCGCTGGAGGAATGCCTGACCGAGGTGCCCAAGGGAACGGCCATCACCCTCCGGCATCTCGCCGAGCACACCTCAGGTCTACCGCGTCTGCTTTCCGGGCTCTCGAGTCCTCCCAACGACCCGTACGCAGGCTTTACGGAGTCGGCCTTGCGTGCATCACTGGGCCGCCTGGACCAGTTGGCGACGGGACGGCTGGGCGATGAGGAGTACTCGAACTTCGGCTACGCGGTTCTCGGGCATGCCCTCACTACCGCCACGGGACTCACCTTCCAGCACCTGGTGGACGAGTACGTCCTCCTCCCCCTGGGGCTGGAGGCAGGCGCGATGACGGCACTCCCCCCGGAGGACCGGCGCCTCATAGCGCGAAACCTGTTCGGCCGGCCACGGCCCCTGTGGACTCTGACCGGACCGATCCTGCCCGCGGGCGGCCTGTGGTCCACCTGCCGGACCCTGGCCGACCTCCTCGTCGGCCTGCTCGTCGACCGCAGGCTGGGACCCCCGGCCCCCACCTGGCGCCGCGGCTCATCGACCCTGTGGCACAACGGAGCCACCCGCGGCTCTTCCGCCGTGGCCGCAGCACACGACGACGGCCGCTGGATCCTCGTCCACCGCCTCGGCTCCCCGGCCCGCACCGACCGACTCGCGCTGAAGACCCTCGCCGCGACCCCCTCGCTGCCATTCGTCCAAGTCGTCGATGACTGACAGATGGCTCGACCACTCGCCGGGCCAGACCGTGAACAGACGCGACATACCGACGACCGCCGCCGGGAGGAGGCAACCGATTCCGGCGAGGGGGAGGCCCCTGATTCGCCATCGCACGGCGTGCAGCGCGTTCGCCTGTCCCGGATCTCTCCCAACGATGTCCGGGAACCACTCAGGGGCCCGACCCGCTCTCGCGGATCAGGCCCCTGACCTGGTGTTTCAACTGTCGGGGTGGCGGGATTTGAACCCACGACCTCTTCGTCCCGAACGCGATCACGCCCCCACACGACATGTGCTCCGCTGGACAGGACCTGCGTTTTCACTGAGCCCATCGTCCGTTACCGTCCAGACGAGTTCTGCGATGTCCGCCGTGTTTGGCCCCCCGTTTGGCCCCCAGTGCAAGGCCGGCAAGAGGGCGGTACGGGCTCGGAGAGCAGGCTCCCCGGACCTTGATCGGTCCGGGCGTTTCTCCCTGCATCGGCGGGTACGGGCAGAGCTTCAGAGGCGTCCTCCGGCCGGTCGGCCCGCTTACACCGGACGTGCCGCTTGGGGCGCCTCCACAGCATGCGGCCGGTTCGCTTGCCGTCGTCCTCCCGCTGGCAGAGTACGAAGCGCATGCGACTACACACCTACATCAGCGCTCTTGCTTGTAGATGAGGCTGCTAGCGGCGCCCGGTTGCTGGACCGGGCTGAGCACAGACTACTCAAGGTGACGAACACTCGTCCTTGCTGGTGCTCCCGCTACTACGCTCCGTCGCTACGCTGCACCTACGGTGACGGAGCGTAGTAGCGGGAGCCCGTTCCAGCCCACTGCTTGGTGGAACCTTTGCCTCGGCGTAGTCGAGTTGTGACACTCTGAGGCGCCCTGTAGTCGCGGTCCCGTGCTTCTTGTAGGTCTGGCAAACCTACAACGGCTTCTTGTAGGTTTGAGCCGTGGATATGGCTGAGCTGACGACCATCATCGCGGACCTGCGCAGCGAGGGAAGCGACCTTGCCGAGGTTGAGGTCAAGCTGGCGGCAAGCGGCTTCCCTCAAACACTTGCGCCTACCCTTTCCGCATTCGCTAATACCCCTGGCGGCGGCACGCTCATCTTTGGTTTGGATGAGAGCGATAACTTCGGCTCCGTGGGCGTCTATGACGTAGCCTCCTGCAAATCCGCTCTTGCCGGACTGGCTCGTAATGGAATCGACCCGCCGATCAACCCGCTAGCGTGGAGCTTCGATTTTGAAGGTCGAAAAATTATCGCGGCCCAGATTGATGAACTCGCCACTTCTATGAAGCCTTGCCGGGTCAAGGGGACGGGAAAGGCTTATCTCAGGTCTTATGACGGGGATTATGAACTCTCTTCAATTGAAGAGCAGGCGTTTATCGCGAACCGTGACACGCCGCGATTCGATCAAGGCACCGTACCCGGAGCAACGGTCGAAGATCTTGACGAGACGTTGATCTCCTCGTATGTCGATAACTGCAAGTCGACGTCTGCAGCCCTTGCGCGCCTAAACGATTCTGAAATCTTGTTCCGTACTGGAGTTGTGTCGGGGCCCGAAAGAATCCCGACTATGGCGGGGCTGCTGGCTCTTGGGATCTATCCGCAGCAATACTTTCCCAATCTTGTAATCCAAGCCAGTGTGGTTCCGGGATCGAATGACCCTGTGGGAACGCGGGCTGTCGACACTAAAAGGTTTGACGGGCCGATTCCCTTGATGTTGGATCAGGCGCTGAGATGGGTCCAGAGGAATACAAGGACCCGTGTCCGTTTTGGGCATGATGGGCATGGGCGGGACGAGTCAGAATATCCGATCGAGGCGGTTCGTGAGCTGATTTCGAATGCGCTCATACATCGTGATCTTGGCCCTTATGCTCTGGGTGAGGCGATCACGCTCAAGTTGGAGAACAGTCAACTTGTACTCAGTAACCCCGGTGGTCTCTGGGGTTTGACGGTTGATCGCCTTGGTAAGACAGGGGTGACGTCGGCCCGTAACGGTTACCTCACGCGCATCTGTCAAAATGTTCGATACTCCCGTGATCAGCGCGTCGTTGAAGCGCTGGCCTCAGGGATTCCGACGGTTCTGCGGAGTCTGAGGGAAGCAGGCATGGTTCCTCCTCGGTTCCATGATCAAGGCGTGCGATTTGCCGTACGTGTTCCGAACCACACACTTTTGGCACCTGCGGACCTGGAATGGCTGGCATCATTGCGGCCGTCGGCGCCGCTGAGTGATATCCAGCGCCATGCCGCGGTCGCTATGCGCCACGGGGTTCGCTGGTCTAACAAATCCCTGCGTGATGCCTTTCCGATGGACTCGTTGGAGGCAAGAAATATTCTCGCTGGTCTCGTAGATGCAGGAGTCGCTGAGGCCGTAGGGGAGCGTGGCGGGCGTGTCTATCAGTTGGCTGGAAAGCTCATTCCGGGAGGAACTGCGGAGCAGCAGCGGCTTCCATTGGACTCTGACCGGCCGATGCCTGAAGCCGAAGAGGTGCCGGGTGCTGCTTACCCTGGCAATGAACCTGCTGCAACTCCTAGGGCAAGAGGAGCACGCAGATCTAATGCAGAGAAGATTGTCAAGTACCTGGCGGACGGCCCTGCTGCCATGAGTGATATCCAGGAAGTTACGGGTCTTTCTGAAAGACAAGCTTTGTATGCATTGCATCTGTTGAAGGATGAGAATCGTGTCGTGTTGCAGGGAGGGCAAGGGGACCGGAAAAGCCGATGGGCGCTGATCTATGAGGGGAACCCTGAGACTCGCGGCCAGTGAACCTTCTGGGCGGCGGAGCGGGCTGACTCGTGTCCTGCCCGGTTTGGGGTCGAGCGTGATCAGAGGGCCGCACGCTGGCCGGCATCGCAGGCTGTGCCCCTGTCCGGCGCGCGCCTGCGCTGTGCGCGGGACCGTCCAGGCGCGTCCGCTGCGGCCTCGTCTGGATCTCAGTTGGCTGCAAGGGGGGACTTCGTCGCCATCTCAGACGTCGAGGACTCGCAGATGTTCGGCGAAACCCTCTACGAGCTTGGTCAGCACGGCCTTGCCCTTTTCGGGGGTGGCCTTCGACGGGAAGCCGATCACTCCAGTCTCGGTGTACGCCTTCATGCCGAGCGTCAGGAGGAACGACCGCTCGCCGCCGTCGTGGTCCGCTGTCTCGTAGCCGGGGCGCACGAGGGAAGGTTCCGCATGGAGCAGGATCGAGGTCTCGATCTCTCCCGCGTGCATGTCGGCGTGGGCGTCTGTCGTCAGCCCTGCGTACTCGCGCGCTCGATTCCACTCGCGGCTCTGCGGGAAGAGGCTCATCCGCGGTTCGGTGAGGTTGGCTTCCTGGACGATGTTGGAGAGCACGTAGTTGCCGCCGTGGGCGTTGACGAGTACGAGCTTTCGCACCCCTGAGGCTTCGAGCGAGTCGGCGATATCTGTGATCACAGCATGCAGGGTGCGCGCGCTGATGCTGACGGTGCCGGGCCACGTCCCGTGTTCGTGACTGCATGCGATGGTTACGGGCGGCAGCATGAGGACGGGGTACGCGGCGGCGACCTCCCGGGCGATGATGCATGCGATCGCCGTGTCGGTGATGAGCGGCAGGTGGGCGCCGTGCTGCTCGTACGACCCGATCGGGAGCACGGCCACACGCGGTGACTGTTCCTGAACATCAGCGGTGGTGATCGTGGGCAGCAGGTTCACAGCGCTCCTTCAGTCCGGCTCAGGTCCCTTTCATAGTGCCCACGAGGCGGTTCAGTTCCGCAATCTCCACCAGCTTTCGCCAAGGAGCGAGGTGCGACTGAAGGCGCCCCAGTTCTGCGAGGATGCGGGCGGAACCCGTCGCCTGCGCGATGCTCACCGCCTGAGATCCGGCGTTGTAGGCGCCCTCTACATCCCCGAGCTGTGCGTACGCCGTGGCCAACCGAGCGAGACAGAGCCCGCGGTCCCGCTGCTGCTCGGCAGGCCAGTGAGTCAGGCTCTGTTCCAGCGTCTTCACGGCTTCCTGCGGCCGGCGGAGTTGAATGGCGCAGCTCGCTGCTTCCATGTCGATGTACGCGACGGAACAGTACGGGGCGAGGCCCTCTTCGTCGCCGCCCAGGTCAGCCAGCGTGCGAGCCTCGTCGAGGGCTCGGGCGGAGTCGTCCGCCTCGCCCAGCAAGGCGAAGGAGTTGGCACGCGCTCGCAGCGCAACGGCGTGGACTTGGTGGGGCAGCTTCTGCGCCTGCTTGAGTGCGGCGTTGGCGAGTCCTATGGCGTAGCCCGCCTGGCCCGCTTCAGCGGCGATGTTGCTGCGCCGTTGGAAGACGTAAGCGCTCAGCGTCGGGTCGTCCAACTCGTAGGCATAGTCCAGCGCGCGGTTCGTCCAGAGCATCGCTGCTTGGGAGTCCCCGGTGTCCTGGTACAGCCAACCCAGGAACTCGGCGTAGCGTGCTCCGACACGGAGCACGTCATTCCGGATCGGGCCTGATGCGTCCATGCACAGTTGCTCAATGAGGGGAACCTGACTCTGCACGGCCGGGACCAGGAACCGCGGGCCGACCAGAGGTTCCGCCTGCGCATGCTGTACCCAAACTGATTGCAGGTAGCCGACAATCTCCGGGGTGACCGTGGGGGCGAGCGCGCGCGGGCTCGGCAAAGTGGGCAAGGCGTCGAGCTGCGATGGCGCCGTCTCCAGGGCCAGGCCGAGTTCCACGCGAGTGGCCTGGTAGACCTCACAGAAGATTGCTTGGTAGTCCGAGCCGGGGTCCCGTCGCCCGTTCTCGAACATGGAGACCTGAGTCTTGAGGCTTGACTGCGCAGGTAACTCCAGTCCGAGTCGTTCGGCAGCGTCCCCCATCGCGTCCATCAGCTCAGCTTGGGACCACCCCCGCGTCTTGCGGGCTGCCTGTAGCTTCGTCTTCATCGCTTCCCCAGAGTCAGGCGATGCGCCGGACTCCCATCATCCCCAATAACTGGGCTGACGTGGGGAGTTAACAGTTAACACGCAGCGACTGTTAACCGCTGTCCGCTGTGAACTGGCGCGGAATGCGGCCTACTTGTTCTCGACAGCGTGACCGGACCGATCGGCTTCCAGCCGCTCCACCCGGTGGCGCAGATCCGAGAGCTGGGAGGTGACATGTTCGAGCTGCCGCAGGACTTCGGAAAGCTCTCCGCCGTTGCCGGCGCCGCTGGCCTCGGGGGCCTGCTGTGGGTCCCTGGCGTAGTTGCCGCGTCCGGTGGTGGTGATCAGCCCCTCCTCGCGGAGGAGGCCGAGGGCGCGCTGAACCGTTGTGGGCGAGATTCCGAAACGCTCAGCCAACTTCCGGATGGAACCGACGTTGTGGCCGGGCTTGATGACGCCCTGCGTGATCTCTCGTCGCAGCGTCTGGGCTGCCTGTTCGTAGGGCTGTCTGGGGTCATCCTGAGCGATCGTCACGCCATCGAGCGTACCCACTAGCACGACCTAGCTGTATTGCCCTGTGAGGTTGGGGACGCGGCTGGCGGGTGGTTTGCCTGCGAGCGCGGTGTGTCCGCGGTGG
>NZ_JBSOPZ010000019.1:0-149589 GCF_053763515.1 Streptomyces mabaensis | reverse complement strand
GCGACGCGACCGTAGGGAGCGCCCTTGACGGTCCGGTCCGGCCCGCCATACTCACAAACCGGGCGGCCCCGGGTTTCCCGTCCACGCCTCGCCCCCGGGCACAGTCACCCCCGGCCCCCGCACCAGCATGTGAGACACCCCCGCGCCCACGGAATGTCAGGCATCACTCCGCTGTTGGTACCTGTCATGCCCGAAACCCCCGAGCCAACCCAGCGAACCGACCACGCCGAGCAGGCCGACGACGGCGGCCAGGCCGCGCCCACCCGCACCACCCGGCTGCCCCTCGCCGTCTACATCCTCGGGCTCTCCGTCTTCGCGCTCGGGACCAGCGAGTTCATGCTCTCCGGGCTGCTGCCGCCCATCGCCGACGACATGGACGTCACCATCCCGCAGGCCGGGCTGCTGATATCCGCCTTCGCGATCGGCATGGTCGTCGGCGCGCCGCTGCTCGCCGTCGCGACCCTCCGGCTCCCCCGCAAGACGACCCTGATCACCCTGATCTCGCTGTTCGGGCTGGGCCAGGTCGCCGGCGCGCTCGCGCCCTCGTACGAGCTGCTCTTCGCCTCCCGCGTGGTCAGCGCCCTGGCGTGTGCCGGGTTCTGGGCGGTGGGGGCGGCGGTCGCCATCGCCATGGTGCCGTTCAACTCCCGCGCCCGCGCGATGGCCGTCATGATCGGCGGCCTGTCCATCGCCAACGTCCTCGGCGTTCCGGCGGGCGCGTTCCTCGGTGAGCACCTGGGCTGGCGTTCGGCGTTCTGGGCAGTCGGCGCGGCCTCCGCCGTCGCCCTGGCCGGCGTGGTCGCACTGATCCCCCGTATCCCGCTCCCGGACCAGAAGCCGCAGCTGAAGCGCGAGCTCACCATCTACCGCGATCCGCAGGTGTGGCTGTCCGTCTGGGTCATCGCGCTCGCCGCGGGCGGCGTGTTCTGCGCGTTCAGCTACTTCGCCCCGCTGCTGACCGATGTCGCCGGCCTGGACTCGGGCTGGGTGCCCACGGTCCTCGCGCTCTTCGGTATCGGCGCGCTCGTGGGTACGACGATCGGCGGCCGGGTCGCCGACGCGCACATGTTCGGGGTGCTCCTGAGCGGCATCACCGCGTCCACGGTGTTCCTGGTCGCCCTCGCCCTCTTCGCGTCGAACCAGTTCGCCGCCATCGCGCTGTCGTTCCTGCTCGGCGTCTCCGCCTTCTACACGGCTCCGGCGCTGAACGCCCGTATGTTCAACGTCGCGGGCGCCGCACCGACCCTCGCCGCGGCCACGACCACGGCGGCCTTCAACCTCGGCAACACCGGCGGCCCCTGGCTCGGCGGCACGGTCATCGACGCGGGCCTCGGATTCGCGTCGACCGCGTGGGCGGGCGCCGCGATGACCGTGGTGGCGATCGGCCTGGCCGCGGTGGCGCTACGCCTCCAGCGCGCCCCCGGGTCGCGGGTCGTCTCGCGGTCCCGGCTGCCGGAAGCCGCCACCGAGCAGGCCCGCATCTGACCTCCCGGGCTCACGGACCCGTGACCGGCGTGTCCGTCGCCGCGCCGTGCGAACTCCCCGGCCGGACGGCCTACGGCGCCGGCCGCCCCTTCGGGCGCCGCAGCCCCGCCTCCGTCAGCCTGCGCACCAGTTCCTTGCTGCCGACCTCCACCGCGCCCGCCCGCACCGCGTCCTCGTACCGGTGCGACGGGATGTCGTAGTGGTCGCGCTCGAACGCGCGCGGCGGGCAGCCGATCGCCGCGGCGAAGGCGTGCAGTTCCTGGTACGAGACATCGCTGACCAGATGGGACCACATGCGGCCGTGCCCCGGCCAGGTCGGCGGGTCGATGTAGAGCGTCACCGGGGCGTCACCGGCCCAGCACCCCACCGAGCGCGCCCACGGACGAGACGACCACGCCCGCCTTGCCGCACACCCAGTGGGGATTGGGGCCCAACTCCGGTTCCACGTCGAGGGCATGGGGGTCGCCCGCCGCGCAGACCGGGCACAGCGGCCACCGGCCGTACTTCTCCAGCAGTGCGTCCTGGACGTCCTGGGCGATCAGTCCGAGTACGTAGTCGACGCCCTCCGGCCACTGCTCGGCCCACCAGCGGCGGTGGGCCACCGAGTCCTCGACCAGGGAGACGACATCCGCCTCCGCGACCCGGCCCGCGACGAGATCGGCCAGAACGAGGGCGCGGGCGGCGTGCAGTGCCTTCTCCAAGCCGGAGGGCGTGGGCGGGGAAGGGTCGGACGGTTCCATGGAGCAATTGTCACCCCACGGATGGGGAGGCGAAGGAAAGGGTTGACGCGTCCGGAATCCTGAAAATATCTTTCAATTGTGACCAATGACGTGAAGGAAAGTTTTACCCCCGCTCCCGCCGCCCTCGCGGCCAAGGTGCGTACCCTCGCGCCGTCCATGACCCGCTCCATGCAGCGCGTCGCCGAAGCCGTGGCCGGCGACCCGGCGGGCTGCGCGGCCCTCACCGTCACCGGTCTCGCGGAACTCACCGGCACCAGCGAGGCCACCGTGGTCCGTACCGCCCGCATCCTGGGCTACCCCGGCTACCGCGACCTGCGCCTCGCGCTCGCCGGCCTCGCCGCGCAGCAGCAGTCCGGCCGGGGCCCGTCCGTCACCGCGGACATCGCGGTGGACGACCCGATCGCCGATGTCGTCGCCAAGCTCGCGCACGACGAGCAGCAGACCCTCGCCGACACGGCGGCCGGCCTGGACACCACCCAGCTCGGCGCCGCCGTCGCCGCGCTCGCGGCCGCCCGCCGGATCGACATCTACGGCGTCGGCGCGTCCTCCCTCGTCGGCATGGACCTGGCCCAGAAGCTGCTGCGCATCGGCCTGATCGCGCACGCGCACGCCGACCCGCACCTGGCCGTCACCAATGCCGTGCAGCTGCGTTCCGGTGACGTCGCCGTCGCCATCACCCACTCCGGCTCCACCGGCGACGTCATAGAACCGCTGCGCGCCGCCTTCGAGCACGGGGCGACGACCATCGCCCTCACCGGCCGCCCGGACGGCCCGGTGTCGCAGTACGCCGACCACGTACTCACCACGTCCACCGCCCGGGAGAGCGAGCTGCGCCCGGCCGCGATGTCCAGCCGGACCAGCCAACTCCTGGTGGTGGACTGCCTGTTCATCGGCGTCGCGCAGCGTACGTACGAGACGGCCGCCCCGGCGCTGGCCGCCTCCTACGAGGCACTGGCCCACCGCCACAGCCCCCGTACCAGCCGCTGAGCCCCCAGGGTTCCGGCCGAACCACCCGAACCACCCGAACCACCCGAACCACCCGGCTGACCACCGGCTGAACCAGGAAGCGGAGAGCCGCCCCCCATGACCTCGACCTCCGGCACCGACCCAACCGACGACGCTGCCGCGGCTCTGCGCGCCCAGCTCGCCACCCTGACCACCGAGGCCTTCCGGCCCGAACTCGCCGAGATCGACCGGATGTCCACCCTCGACATCGCGCGGACGATGAACGCGGAGGACGCCACCGTCCCCGCCGCCGTCGCCGCGCAGCTTCCGCGCCTCGCCGCCGCGATCGACGCCACCGCCGCCCGGATGGCCCGCGGCGGCCGCCTGATCTACGCCGGCGCCGGCACCGCCGGGCGCCTCGGCGTCCTGGACGCCAGCGAGTGCCCGCCCACCTTCAACACCGACCCGAGCGAGGTGCTCGGCCTGATCGCGGGCGGGCCGACGGCCATGGTCACCGCGGTCGAGGGCGCCGAAGACAGCAAGGAGCTGGCCGCCGGCGACCTGGACGCGCTCGGCCTGACCCCGGACGACACGGTGGTCGGCATCTCCGCCTCCGGCCGCACCCCGTACGCGATCGGCGCGGTCGAGCACGCCCGCGGGGAAGGCGCGCTGACCATCGGCCTGTCCTGCAACGCGGACAGCGCGCTGGCCGCGGCCGCCGAACACGGCATCGAGGTCGTCGTCGGCCCCGAGCTGCTCACCGGCTCGACCCGCCTCAAAGCGGGCACGGCGCAGAAGCTCGTCCTCAACATGATCTCGACCGTCACGATGATCCGGCTCGGCAAGACGTACGGGAATCTGATGGTCGACGTCCGCGCCTCCAACGCGAAGCTGCGCGCCCGCTCCCGGCGCATCGTCGCGCTCGCGACGGACGCGCCGGACGAGGACGTCGAGGCGGCGCTCGCTGCGACGGAGGGCGAGGTGAAGCAGGCGATCCTGGTCCTCCTCGCCGGCGTGGACGCCCGAACGGCCGCGGAGCTCCTGGCGAAGAGCGGCGGTCACCTGCGCGCCGCGCTGCGCAACGCGGATACCGCCTGAACAAACTGGCACCTATGCCAACAGACACCCCCAAAGAATCCCCAAACAGGAACCGGGCCACCGCCGCCGCGCTCCTCCCCCTCGTCGGCGGCGCGGCGAACGTCGCCTCCGTCGCCCATTGCATGACCCGCCTGCGCCTCGGGCTGTACGACCGCTCGCTGGTCCGGCACCAGGCGCTGACCGACCTGCCGGCCGTACTGGGGGTGGTCGAGGACGGCGACACGTACCAGATCGTGCTCGGCCCGGGTACGGTCGCGCGCGTCACCCCTGAGTTCGAAGCGCTGGTGGCCGCGGGCGCGGCGTCGGCGACGGCGTCGGCGTCGGCTGTGGGGGCGGCCTCGGGCCCGGTGGCTTCCGGCCCGGTGACGGACGGCCCGCCGACCGCGGGCCCGGTGACCGCCGAGGCCCTCGCCGAGCGGGGGGCCGCACTCAGGGCGGCCCGGCGCACGAGCAACGCCACCCCGCTCAAGCTCCTCCTGCGCCGGCTGGCGAACATCTTCGTCCCGCTGATCCCGGCCCTCATCGGCTGCGGCATCATCGCCGGGCTCGGCGGCCTGCTCAGAAACCTCGGCGCCGCCCCCGCCCTGGTCCCGGCTCTCACCGCCCTCGCGTCCGGGTTCATGTCCCTGATCGCGGTCTTCGTCGGCTATCTCACGGCGAAGGAGTTCGGCGGGACGCCCATCCTGGGCGGCGCGGTCGCCGCGATCATCGTCTTCCCGGGCGTCGCGCACATCGACGCGTTCGGCCGGCACCTCTCCCCCGGCCAGGGCGGCGTCCTGGGTGCCATGGCCGCGGCCCTGCTCGCCGTGTACGTCGAGCGGTCGTGCCGGCGCTGGGTCCCCGAGGCCGTGGACGTCCTCGTCACCCCGACCCTCACGGTCCTCGTGACCGGTCTGATCACCGTCTTCGGCCTGATGTTCGTCGCCGGGGAGGTCTCCACCGCGATCGGCGGGTTCGCGAACTGGCTGCTGGCCAACGGCGGTGCGGCCGCGGGCTTCGTCCTCGGCGGACTGTTCCTCCCGCTTGTGATGCTGGGGCTCCATCAGGCCCTGATCCCGATCCACACCACGCTGATCGAGCAGCAGGGGTTCACGGTCCTGCTCCCCATCCTCGCGATGGCGGGCGCGGGCCAGGTCGGCGCGGCCGCGGCGGTCTACGTCCGCCTCCGGAACAACACCTCAATCCGTACGACGATCAGATCGGCGCTCCCGGCCGGCTTCCTGGGCGTCGGCGAGCCCCTCATCTACGGCGTCTCCCTCCCCCTGGGCCGCCCCTTCGTCACCGCGTGCGTCGGCGGCGCGTTCGGCGGCGGCTGCGTGGGACTGCTCCACCAACTGGGCGAAACGGTCGGCGCGACGGCGATCGGCCCGTCCGGCTGGGCCCTGTTCCCGCTGCTCGCGGGCGGCGGCCAGGGCATGGGCACGACGCTCGCGGTCTACGCGGGCGGCCTGCTGACGGGGTACGCGGCGGGGTTCGTGGCGACGTACTTCTTCGGCTTCAGCAAGCGGATGCTGGCCGAGCTGAACGCGGCTGGGGCTACAACCCCGTCTCCGGAGACGCAACGGTCAGCGGTCTGACCACTGGCGGCAGCCGGTGGACGGCCGTCTGAGTCACGTGGAGTCGCCCTCCGGCGTATCCCACGCCCCCGCCATTACGTCCGGCTCAGCGAGATCATCGAGCAGCCCCTCCTCCAGCATCTCCATGAACGCGCGCCGCAGGGCCAACGCCTCATCCGGCGGCAGCTCGCTCATGCCACTACCCAGGAGCGGATCTCGGCAGCCGTGGTGCGCACGTCGAGCCCATCGGCAACCCGGAGGACCAGGGCGATGGCCTGCTTGTCCTCCACGTTGATCTGCTGGCCGCTCAAAGCCATGTACGAGAGGGCAACCACAGTGGCGAAGTGCTCGTTGCCGAACTCAAGGGCTGGAACACGCACCAGTTGGTGCAGAAGCGCCGCTGCGCGATGGTGGGGCTCCGCATAAACCGGGACGTCTATCACCACATCGGCATGCCGTGCGACAGCCGCCGCAAGTGAGCCGTAGTCAGTGATGTCCGGGTCGGACGCAAGATACTGGGCAGCGATGTCGAGGAGCCAGGCCCGGTCGATGTGCAGGATCACGCGGCTTCGGCCCGATCATTGCGCTTCTTGACCGGGTAAGGCCCGAATGCCTCTTCAAAGGACGCCGCAAACCTCTCGGAGAAGTGCGCGGCATACGCCAGGAACCGGTTGCGCTGCTCATTCACGTCGTCGGCGAGGAGCGCGCGGGCGTAGTCGGCCGGTGCCATGTGAGCCCCGGCCGCTCGCTTCTCGAGCTCGGCGTACAGATCGTCATCGATGCGGATGTTGAGCTGCTTCATGAAGCAAAGGTAGCGGCCGCTACGGGTCCTACGCAATGAGAACCGCGCACCCCACGTCATGAGGCGCCCCTGTCCGTCGCACCGGTAGCGGTACGCAGAAAGCGCACCAGGTCGTCCACGCCATACCCGAGCCTCGAACCACGCTCGGCGGCCATCAGGAGCAGCTGGCCCACGATCTCGGCGCCCCATCCGTCGGTGCCGTCCTCGCTCCACTCCCAGAGCTTCTCGATGCCGAGGTCGGTCATGAGCAGCCCGTGCTCGGCCCTGATCTCGGCGCACAGATCCGCGACCGCCTCCAGCAGCGTCGCCCCGCGCCGCTCGCACTTCAGGCCGAAGTAGTCAAAATCCTGCACCGTGCAGCCCTCAGGAGGACGAGCCTTGATCGCGTCGTACCGGGCGTCGTCGAAGGCCGGGTACTCCGCGACCGGACAATGGATCAGGTTGAAGCGCTGCCAACCGGGCGGTGGCGGCGGATCGGGCCGATAGGCGGTGAGCCCGAACGCCTCATGCGCGAGCGCCCCCGCCTCGTCGTACGTTTCGGCCCGCACGGTGACGGACCTGGTCCCGTCGTCGCCGACGGCGGTCCACTGGCCAGTTGCCTCATCACGGTCGAACCGGATCGAAAGTCCCATGTCTCCCAACTTGCCACGCGCCACTGACAACGCCCCCGCGCTCACGGCAGCCGGCGCTCGCGGTTCAGCTCCGTCACCCGCGCCCGCAGCACCGCGCCCGGCGGGGCCGGCAGCACCGAGTCGGGCGGGCAGTCCCACTCGACGCCGCCGCCGGGCGGGCGCAGTTGGACGTACGCCCCCTCCTGGCCCATGACCTGGCCGATCCGCCCGTCCCGGCCATCGATGGCGTACGAGCCGCGCTGCGGAATCACGGCCGCCGTCCTTCCAGTACGGCCACGAGCCGGCGCGCCGTTGCCAGGTTGCAGCGGCCCAGGTCGATGAGCGGCGCGGGTTCGTGGCCCGCGCTGGACACCGGCTCGATCCGCAGCGAGGGCAGGGGGATCCCCACCGCCGCCAGCCCGGCCCGCAGCCGCTCGGTGGCGTCCTCCGCCGCCCGCACCCTCTCGGTCATCGCCATCACCCTCCACGCTGGGTAGTTGATTCGCGTACACAGCGTGTCCAGTCCGGGCTAACCTGGCCAGGGGGACGCGTCCAACAACCCCACCCGATGGACCGAGAGTGGGGAGCTGCCGTGCCGGGACCCAGGAAGCTAGACCCCTCCTCCTCACCCCGCGCCCTCCTCGGCGCGGAACTGCGCCACAAGCGCGAGAAGGCAGGCCTGACCCAGGACGAACTGGGCCAGCCCCTGTTCGTCAGCGGCTCGTTCATCGGACAGCTGGAGTCCGGCACGCGGCGCATGCAGCCGGAGTACGCCCGACAGATAGACGAACTCCTGGGTACGGACGGTTTCTTCACCCGCAACTGCAAGGCGGCGACGAAGTCGAAGTACCCGGACCACTTCGCGGAAGCGGCGGAGGCGGAGGCGGTCGCGCAGACCATCAAGGAGTACGCACCGCTACTGATCCCGGGTCTGTTGCAGACGGAGGCGTACGCGCGTGCCATGTTCCGCGCAGGGCGGCCGACCGCACCCGAGGAGGTCATCGACGAGCTGGTGGCCGCCAGGCTGGAACGGGCACGGCTCCTCGACGATCCAACAACCCCCTTGTTGTGGGCGGTACTCGACGAGGCGGTGCTGCGTCGGACAGTGGGCGGCCCGCTCGTGATGGCGGAAGCGCTGCGGTACATCGCGTCGCTGGCCCGACGTCACCGGATCATCGTCCAGGCACTGCCGTTCGCGGCCGGGGCGCACATGGCGCTCGGCGGCGGCCTCAAGTTAATGACCTTCACCGACGCGCCCCCGCTGGCGTACCTTGAGGGCCTGGGAACAGGGCGGTTGCTGGACGATCCAACATCGGTGGCCCACTACGAGCTGTCTTACGATCTTGTCGTGGCCGGCGCATTGTCACCGGAAGCGTCCCTGGCCCTGATCGAGTCGGTGGCGGAGGATTACGCGCATGACGAGCACTGAGTACGACCTGGACACCGCCCACTGGTACAAGTCCAGCTACAGCGACGCCAGCGGCGGTAACTGCGTCGAGGTCGCCGGCAACCTCCCCCACGTCGTCCCCGTACGCGACTCAAAGGCCCAGCTCGGCCCGGCGCTCGTGTTCCGGGCCGGGGCCTGGTCGTCCTTCGTCTCCGCCGTCAAGAACGGGCAGCTCACGGCCCCCTGATCCGGCCCGGGGCTCAAGCCCCGGAGTCCGAGCCCTCTTCAGCGGAATGAGCGGTGGGCACTACCCACCCACCCGCCCAACTCCCGCGCATATCAGCACCGATGACTTTCCGTGACCCGCTTGCCACAAAGCGTTGCGGCGGTCTAGCGTGCCCGCATAACGAACAGCCCCCGCCTGGTGCGGCAAACACCTGCGGGGGCTTGACCAACACGATCGAATCGAGCTCGATCCCATGGCTGCAGACCAGCTTAGTGCTGCCTCGCACGCGTCCGCACACCCCCTCGCCGATCCGGGTTACGGAAAGCGGAACGCCCCCGACCAACACCCCGCCCGCGCCGACGACTTCGCGCACCGCCCCCGCCGGCAGGCGGCCATCGCCGCGTACACCGACCGGCTTCCCGAGGGCGCGGAACCGCGTTCACGACCGGCCACGTCCCCCAAGAGCAGCCGTCCCCTCCCCGACAGGAGCCGCCGCCGCGGACCTGGGCGTACGACGTCCTCGCCTCGCTCGGCCGCACCGCACCGGGCCATGCCCATCTCGGCGGCGGACTGCCCTGCCGGAAAGGGCCACCACCGGCCCCGACCGTCGGCCTAACCCCGGCCGAAGTCGACGCCCACGCCACCCGCATCCGCGCGGCAGCGTTCCGCATGCCTGAAAGGACTCGCACATGACGATTCAGCACGCACCCCCGCTAGCCGGGGCACCATGGAGGGGAGGAGGCGACGCCATGACCCCCAGCACCGCCGAGCACCCGCAGATGACCGTCGAGGACTTCGAGCAGCTCGCCAGGACGGCCCCCGAGACGGTGACGCTCGAATTCATCAACGGAAAGCTTGAGGTCAAGCCCGTGCCGGATGGCGACCACGGAGAGATCATCATGTGGCTGCAGCGGCAGTGCATGCAGCAGCGCCCAGAGTTGGGGCTGTACTCGGAACAGGGGTTGAAGGTCGAGTCCTACCGAAGGGGCCGGGCCCGGCCGGACGGCTCTCTTGCCCCCATCGGCCACTTTGCCGGCCAAGGCGAGTGGGCCGACCCGGACGGCGTACTCATGGCCGTGGAGGTCACCTCCCACGACCCCGACACCGACCGCCGCGACCGCAACGAGAAGCGCGACGGATACGCCGCAGCCGGAATCCCCGTCTATCTCCTCATCGACCGCGACGAAGACACTCTGACCGTCTTCAGCGAGCCGAAGGGCGGAAAGTACCAGCAGCACCCGTCGTACACGTACGGCGCCACGGTCACGCTCCCCGACCCCGTCGGCATCCCCCTCGACACCGAGAAGCTCAAGGACTACACCCGCTGAGCGCGCTCGATGAGAGGGCCAGCCCCGGCCGTCCAGCCTCGTGACGCCACAGGGGCGGCACCCCCTGGGAGGAGGGTGCCGCCCCTGCGTTCGTGCTCAGGACCGGTGATCAACCGTCAGGTCGATCAGAAGTCCATGTCACCGCCCGGCATGCCGCCGCCCGCGGGGGCACCGGCCTTCTCGGGCTTGTCGGCGATGACGGCCTCGGTGGTGAGGAAGAGCGCGGCGATGGAGGCCGCGTTCTGCAGCGCGGAGCGCGTGACCTTCGCCGGGTCGATGATGCCCTCGGCGATCATGTCGACGTACTCGCCGGTCGCGGCGTTCAGGCCGTGGCCGACCGTGAGGTTGCGGACCTTCTCCACGACGACGCCACCCTCGAGACCACCGTTGACGGCGATCTGCTTGAGCGGGGCCTCCAGGGCCAGACGCACGGCGTTGGCGCCGGTCGCCTCGTCGCCCTCGAGCTCGAGCTTCTCGAACACCGCGGAAGCCTGGAGCAGGGCCACGCCACCACCGGCGACGATGCCCTCCTCGACGGCGGCCTTGGCGTTGCGCACCGCGTCCTCGATGCGGTGCTTGCGCTCCTTGAGCTCGACCTCGGTCGCGGCACCGGCCTTGATGACGGCCACGCCGCCGGCCAGCTTCGCGAGGCGCTCCTGGAGCTTCTCGCGGTCGTAGTCCGAGTCGGAGTTCTCGATCTCGGCGCGGATCTGGTTGACGCGACCGGCAACCTGGTCGCTCTCACCGGCACCGTCGACGATCGTCGTCTCGTCCTTGGTGATGACGACCTTGCGGGCGCGGCCGAGCAGCTCCAGGCCGGCGTTCTCGAGCTTGAGACCGACCTCCTCGGAGATGACCGTGCCACCGGTGAGGATGGCGATGTCGTTGAGCATCGCCTTGCGGCGGTCACCGAAGCCAGGGGCCTTGACGGCCACGGACTTGAAGGTGCCACGGATCTTGTTGACGACCAGGGTCGACAGGGCCTCGCCCTCGACGTCCTCGGCGATGATCAGCAGCGGCTTGCCGGACTGCATGACCTTCTCGAGGAGCGGCAGCAGGTCCTTGACCGAGCCGATCTTCGAGTTGACGATCAGGATGTACGGGTCGTCGAGCGACGCCTCCATACGCTCCATGTCGGTGGCGAAGTACGCCGAGATGTAGCCCTTGTCGAAGCGCATACCCTCGGTGAGCTCAAGCTCCAGACCGAAGGTCTGGGACTCCTCGACGGTGATGACGCCTTCCTTGCCGACCTTGTCCATCGCCTCGGCGATGAGCTCGCCGATCTGGGTGTCGGCGGCGGAGATGGAGGCGGTCGAAGCGATCTGCTCCTTGGTCTCCACGTCCTTGGCCTGCTCCAGCAGCGCACCGGAGACGGCCTCGACGGCCTTCTCGATGCCGCGCTTGAGGGCCATCGGGTTGGCGCCGGCGGCGACGTTGCGCAGGCCCTCGCGGACGAGCGCCTGGGCGAGGACGGTCGCGGTGGTCGTACCGTCACCGGCGACGTCGTCCGTCTTCTTGGCGACTTCCTTGACCAGCTCGGCGCCGATCTTCTCGTACGGGTCCTCGAGCTCGATCTCCTTGGCGATGGAAACACCATCGTTGGTGATCGTGGGGGCGCCCCACTTCTTCTCGAGGACGACGTTGCGGCCCTTGGGGCCAAGGGTGACCTTGACGGCGTCGGCGAGCTGGTTCATCCCGCGCTCGAGACCGCGCCGTGCCTCCTCGTCGAACGCGATGATCTTGGCCATGTGAAGTGGTCCTCCCGGACTGGGGTGGATTGCTCCGGACCGCGTGGCGCCCGCGACGGACGGCCAGCCTGCCTGGCGGATCCTTGCCCCGCCGGGCCTGCGGGCCTCACCGACCCGGTCCTTCTTGTCACTCTCACTCGGAGAGTGCTAACGCAATGATTAGCACTCGACCCAGGAGAGTGCAAGCGACTCTCACAGTCCGGAGGCGCGCCCTGGGGCGCGTCCCGGACGCACGAGGGGCCCGTATCCCTGGTGGGATACGGGCCCCTCGGCGTGAGTTGCGTCGGTGGCCGATCGCGCCGAGATCAGACGGCGAGCTTGACCATGTCCGCCTGCGGACCCTTCTGGCCCTGCGAGATCTCGAACTCGACTCGCTGACCTTCTTCCAGGGTGCGGTAGCCGTCCATCTGGATCGCGCTGTAGTGGACGAAAACATCCGCACCACCGTCGACCGCGATGAAGCCGTACCCCTTCTCCGCGTTGAACCACTTGACGGTGCCCTGAGCCATGCCTAACTCCCCTATTACTGGCCCTTGCACAGACCCGCACTTCGCGGACCCGGGTCTGACCTCGCCGTAACGCGTCGACCGCGGCTGAATGTATCTGCACATGCGCTGTCTGCAACAGGTCAATCCGACGAGAATTCTGGGCATGACTGAACGCATAAATGCGATGAATTCCCCGGATTCCAGGGCAAGTCGGGCCGGACATAGGGGAACCTATGCCGCAAGAACCTCGGACTCTTTGACCTCACCTTGACGCGTTCTCATATGCACGTGGCATGAACAGCGCCCGGGACTTCCCCAACTGTACCCCGCTCAACCATGCAGAATTGCCCCCTCCGCTTCTATCGCGGAGGGGGCAATGGAGGTAACTCTGCGGTGCGGTCGGCCGGCCGCGATCAGCCGCGATCAGCCGCCGGCGACGGCCGGAATGATCGACACGCCGGCACCCTCGGGGGTCGCCGTCGCGAGGCCGCCCTCGAAGCGGACGTCGTCGTCGTTGACGTACACGTTCACGAAGCGGCGCAGCTTGCCCTGGTCGTCCAGCACGCGCGCGGCAATGCCCGGGTGGTTCTTCTCCAGGGACTCGATGACCTCGGCGAGGGTCGCGCCCTCCGCCGGGACCTCGGCCTTACCGCCCGTGTAGGTGCGGAGGATGGTCGGGATACGGACGTTGACGCTCATGCGGTGCTGCCTTCCGGGATGGTTGGTGGTCAGGCCAGGCCGGCGGCGCGGAACGCGTCCAGGCTCGGGCGGATCGTCGCGGTCGGTCCGGTGGTCGGCGCGACAGCGTCCAGGGTCTTGAGGCCGTCACCCGTGTTGAGAACGACCGTGGTGAGAGTGGGGTCGAGAACACCGTTCTCGATCAGCTTCTTGGTGACGCCGACAGTCACGCCGCCCGCGGTCTCCGCGAAGATGCCCTCCGTCTGCGCCAGCAGCTTGATGGCCTCGACGACCTGCGTGTCGTCGACGTCCTCGACCGCGCCGCCGGTGCGGCGGGCGATGTCCAGGACGTACGGGCCGTCGGCCGGGTTGCCGATGGCGAGCGACTTGGCGATCGTGTTCGGCTTGACCGGGCGGACCACGTCGTGGCCGGCCTTGAAGGCGGCGGAGACGGGCGAGCAGCCCTCGGCCTGGGCGCCGAAGATCTTGTACGGCTTGTCCTCGACGAGGCCCAGCGCGATGAGCTCCTTGAGCCCCTTGTCGATCTTCGTGAGCTGCGAACCGGAGGCGATCGGGATCACGAGCTGGTCGGGCAGCTGCCAGCCGAGCTGTTCGCAGATCTCGTACGCCAGGGTCTTGGAGCCCTCGCCGTAGTACGGGCGCAGGTTGACGTTGACGAAGCCCCAGCCCTCGCCCAGCGGGTCGCCGATGAGCTCGGAGCAGAAGCGGTTGACGTCGTCGTAGTTGCCCTCGATGCCGACCAGGTCACCGCCGTACACCGCGGCCATGACGACCTTGCCGGCCTCCAGGTCGTGCGGGATGAACACGCAGGAGCGGAAGCCGGAACGGGCGGCGGCGGCGCCGACGGCGCCGGCCAGGTTGCCCGTGGAGGAGCAGGACAGGGTGGTGAAGCCGAAGGCGCGGGCGGCCTCGACGGCGATCGCGACGACACGGTCCTTGAAGGAGTGCGTCGGGTTGCCGGAGTCGTCCTTGACGTACAGGCCGCCGGTCACGCCCAGCTCGCGGGCGAGGTTGTCGGCCTTGACGAGCTTGGTGAAGCCGGGGTTGAGGTTCGGCTTTCCGGCCACGTCGGCGGGCACGGGCAGCAGCGGCGCGTAGCGCCAGATGTTGTCCGGCCCGGCCTCGATCTGCTTGCGCAGGGCCTCGGGGTCGCCGCTCGGAAGTTCGTACGCCACTTCGAGCGGCCCGAAACAGGACGAGCAGGCGAAAATGGGTCCGAGGTCGAAACGCTCACCGCATTCGCGGCAGGAGAGGGCTACAGCGGGCCCGAGGTCGACAGCGTTCGCGGAGTTCACAGCGTCCGCGGAGTCCGCGGAACCGGTGGTGCTTGCAACAGTCTGCACAGCCATGGAGGCGAGGCCCTTTCTCCTCATCTTCCCCGTGGCGCACTTCGCCACGAGACGGAATTGGCACCTTCCCTAGCCGGGAGCCTCGCGTCTGATACGGCGAGACCGGCTGGAGGGTTGCCGGGGCTTCAACGGGCCGTTTCCCTCTGCCCCTCTGGATGAGCGGTATGGCACCGGGCACGGGCCCGGGCATTTGTGTACGAGACGACCCCCGGCATGCGACGGTCGTCCGCGTTGTTCAAGACTGTAACCGACGGCCCGGACACTTGAGATAGTCGTCCGAACCGCGAGATGGATCACCAGGATGACCCGACCCGGGAGACACGCACGTGCTGGAAGAGGTGGAACGCTGGCTGAGCAGGCGTTCCTGGTCCGCGGCCGACCGCCCGCTCGACGGGCTCGTCGCGGCCAAGCGCGGCACCACGGTGAGCGTGGTGCTGCCGGCGCTCGATGAGCAGGACACGGTGGGCGAGATCGTCGCCGTGATCCGCCGCGAGCTGATGGAGGCCGTCCCGCTCGTCGACGAGCTGGTGGTCGTCGACTCCGGCTCGACCGACCGTACGGCGGAGGTCGCGGCGGCGGCCGGCGCGCGTGTCGTACACCGCGACGCGATCCTGCCGCGGCTGCCCGCGGTGCCCGGCAAGGGCGAGGTGCTGTGGCGCTCGCTGCTGGTGACGAGCGGCGACATCGTCTGCTTCGTCGACGCCGACCTGAAGGACTTCTCCGCGGACTTCGTGTCCGGCATCGTCGGCCCGCTGCTCACCGAGCCCGACGTGCAGTTCGTCAAGGCGATGTACGACCGGCCGCTGGCCGGCACGCCGGGGCAGGGCGGGCGGGTGACCGAGCTGGTGGCCCGGCCACTGCTGAACCTCCACTGGCCGCAGCTGGCCGGGTTCGTGCAGCCGCTGGGCGGCGAGTACGCGGCCCGGCGCGGGCTGCTGGAGCGGCTGCCCTTCCCGGTCGGGTACGGCGTGGAGCTGGGGCTGCTCGTGGACGCGCTGCACACGGTGGGGCTGGACGCGCTGGCGCAGGTCGACGTCGGGGTGCGCGTACACCGGCACCAGGACGGGCAGGCGCTCGGCCGAATGGCCGCGGCGATCTACCGGACCGCGCAACTGCGGCTGTCCCGGGGACATCTGGTGCGGCCGGCGCTCACCCAGTTCGAGCGGGGCGAGGACGGGTTCGTACCGCGGACCCACGCGGTGGACACGCAGGAGCGTCCGCCGATGCGGGAGATCCGGGAGTACGCGGCGCGGCGGGCGGCGTGAGGGAGCGCGCGTGGGGTGTGCGTGCGGTGTGAGCGCAGGGGGCGCGCGGCGGTGTGGCGCAAAGGGGCGGGGTAAGTGACCCCTTCCGTACGTTTGAGCGTTTCCGAGACGGGCTAGGTTCGCGTCATGGCTTCCCAGCTCGGTGCCCAGGTCCTGGTCGCGTCCAACCGCGGCCCCGTGTCGTACGCGCTCGGGGAGGACGGCGTGCTCACCGCCCGGCGCGGTGGGGGCGGGCTGGTCTCCGGCCTGTCGTCCATCGGCCCGGAGACCGAGGCGGTGTGGGTCTGCGCGGCGCTCGGCGACGGCGACCGGGAGGCGGCGCGGCGTACCGGCGGGGACCTCGACCCGGCGGAGACGGGTGGACAGCGCGTCCGGATGCTGGACATCGACCCGGACATCTACGCCGCCGCGTACAACGGCGTCGCCAACTCCACGCTCTGGTTCGTCCACCATCTGCTGTACCAGACGCCGCTGGAGCCGTCTTTCGGGGCGGAGTTCCGGGCGCAGTGGGCGTGGTACGAGGCGTACAACATGGCCTTCGCGGACACGCTCGCCGACGAGGCGGGTAAGGGCGCGGCGGTCCTGGTGCAGGACTACCACCTCGCCCTGGTGCCCGGGATGCTCCGCGAGCGGCGCCCCGACCTGCGGATCGGGCACTTCTCGCACACGCCGTGGGCGCCGGTGTCGTACTTCCGGATGCTGCCGGACGACATCGCCGAGAAGCTGCTGCTCGGCATCCTGGGCGCGGACAGGGCGGCGTTCCTGACCCACCGGTGGGCGCAGGCGTTCATGGGCTGCGCGCAGCAGGTGCTCGGCGAGGACTGCCTGACCCAGTGGCCGAAGGACGACACGCCGAGCCTGGTGTCGTTCGCGCCGGGGCGGGCGGCGCACAAGACGTGGATCGGCGTGTACGGGCTGGGCGCGGACGCCGACTTCCTGCGTGAGCGGGCGCACCGGCCGGACGTGGACGAGCGGCTCGCGGCGCTGCGCGAGCAGATCGGCCCGGACCGCAGGACGATCGTCCGCGTCGACCGGACGGAGCTGTCGAAGAACATCGTGCGCGGGCTGCAGGCCTACCGGCAGCTGCTGGTGGACCGACCGGAGTGGCGGGAGCGGGTGGTGCACGTCGCCTTCGCGTACCCGTCCCGGCAGGACCTGGCGGTGTACCGCGCGTACACGGCGGAGGTCCAGCGCCTGACGGACGAGATCAACGCGGAGTTCGGCACGGACGGCTGGTCCCCGGTGATCCTGCACGTCAAGGACGACTTCGCCCGCTCGCTGGCCGCGTACCGGCTGGCGGACGTGGCCCTGGTCAACCCGATCCGCGACGGCATGAACCTGGTCGCGAAGGAGGTCCCGGTCGTCTCGGACGAGGGCTGCGCGCTGGTGCTGTCGCGGGAGGCGGGGGCGTTCGAGGAACTGGGCGAGGAGGCGATCGTCGTCAACCCGTACGACGTCATGGGCACGGCGCAGGCGCTCCACGAGGCGCTGACGATGCCGGCGTCGGAACGAGCGGAACGCACCAAGCGCCTGGCAGCGGCGGCAACGGCGCTCCCGCCCCAGCAGTGGTTCCTGAACCAGCTCCAGGCCCTGACGGACTAGGGCCTGTCCGGGGGCACGAAGCCGCCGCCGTGTGGGTCAGGTTGCCGGGGGTGAGGGGAGGGCGCCGGCCAGGGTGGCCAGGAAGTCCACCACCGCCGGCGGGCCCGGAACCAGGAGGTCCGCTCGGTCCGCCAGTTCCGGGACTTCTCCGCTGCCGCTGCACACCAGCAGGCCCGGCACGCCGTCCGAGCGGAGCTTCTCCACCGCCGCGAACGCGGCGAGGTCGCCCAGGTCGTCGCCCGCGTACAGGACGGCCTCCGCGTCCACCTCGCGCACGTACTCCGCGAGCGCCACGCCCTTGTCCATGCCCGGGGGGCGCAGTTCCAGAACCGCGCGGCCCGGTTCCAGGATCAGGCCGTGGCGGTTGGCGAGGACCGCGAGAGGCTCCCGCAGCGCCTCGAACGCCGCCTGGGGGTCGGACGCGCGGCGGGTGTGCACCGCGACCGCCTGGCCCTTCTCCTCGATCCAGGTGCCGCGCCAGGCGCCGATCGACTCCAGGAAGCCGGGCAGCTCGGCCCGCGCCGCGGCCACGCCGGGGTGCGGGGCGGGCGCGCGGACCGTACCGCTGACGGCGTCCCAGCGTTCGGCGCCGTAGTGGCCGAGGATCACGAGGTGTTCGAGACCCGGTACGCCCGCGAAGCCGCCGTACCGGACCGCGACGCCCGCCGGCCGGCCGGTGATCACGGCGACGGACCCGACGCGCGGCGCGAGCGCGGCGATCGCCGGGACCGCGCCGGGGTGGGCGCGGGCCTGTTCCGGGTCGGGGACGATCTCGGCGAGCGTGCCGTCGAAGTCGAGGGCGACGACGGTACGCCGCGGCTGACGCAGCAGTGCGTCGAGGCCCTCCCGCCCGGCAGCGGTGACGGGGGTCGGCAGGGTGTGCGGTTGGCTGCCCATGCATACGACCCTACCGGCGGCGGCCCACGTCCTCACACGCTTCCGGAATCCGTCAGCGGCGCTCTCGTTGCGCGGCCCTGATGCGGCGGAGCCGGTTGACCGTCACCGGGTCGTGGGCCAGCGCCCGCGGATCGTCGAGGAGCGCGTTGAGCAACTGGTAGTAGCGGGTGGGCGAGATGCCCAGCTGCTCCCTGATCGCCCGCTCCTTCGCACCGGGACCGGGCCACGCGCGGTGCTCGACGGCGAGCACGGCCCGGTCGCGCTCGGAGAGGCCCTCGTCAGTCATATGACCAACATAATCTGCCGCGGGGTCGCGATTCGGCGCTGCGGCGCTATTCGGCGCTCTCCGCCGCTTCCGCCTCCTGGCTGAGCGACGTCAGCACGCTCTCCGGGCTGCCGTTGGGCGTGACCGCCTTGCCGATCCGCTCCTTGACCTGCTCGCTGACCTGCGCCCAGGACTTCTTGCCCACCGGGTAGAGCTTCGAGGTCGCCAGCCCCGCGAGGAACTTCTTCGCGTCGTCGTTGCCGGTAGCGCTCGACATCGCGCGTGCGCCGCTCGTGGTGACGGGCAGCAGACCGTACTCGTTGCTGAAGGCGCTGACGTTCCGCTCCTCGTAGACGAAGTCGAGGAACTTGCCGGCCGCGGTCCGGTTGCCGGTCTTCTTGAACGCCATCATCCAGTCGGCGACACCCAGCACCGGCTGCTCGTTGTTCCTGACGCCGGGCATCGGCACCATGCCGAACCGCACGCCCTTCCCGGCGGCCTGCTTCAGCAGCGTCGGGTGGCCGTTGAGCATGCCGACCTCGCCGCGCGAGAACGCGTCGAACGCGTCCTGCCGGTTGAGCTTCCCCGGCGGCACCGGGCCGGTGAGGCCCTCGCCGACGAGGTCGTTCTTGAGCCAGGTGAGGGTCCGGATGTTCTCGGGGGAGTCGATGGCGTACGCGTCGTCCTGATCGGTGTAGCCGCCGCCTCCGCTGAGCAGCCACGTCATCGTCTCGGCCTGGGCCTCCTCCTTGCCGAGCGGCAGGGCGAAGGGGTACTCCGCGACACCCCGCAGCTTCCGCGCGGCCTGCTGGAGCTCGTCCCAGGTACTCGGCGGTCCCTGGATCCCGGCCTGGTCGAACAGCTCCGTGTTGTAGAAGAGCAGCCGGGTGCTGGCGACGAACGGCATGCCGTACTGCACGCGCTTGACCTCTCCGGCTTCGGCCAGCGGCGGCAGGAAGTCCGCCTGGGTGGCGACGGAGAGCAGTTCGTCCGCGCTGTAGAGCTTGCCGGCCGCGGCGTAGTCGGCGTACGCGCCGATCTGGGCGATGTCGGGGGCGTCGCCGGCCTTGACCAGCGCGGCCACCTTGGCGTCCACCTGCTCCCAGGAGTAGACGCTGATGTCGACGTCGATGCCGGGGTTCTTGGCCTCGAACGCCTCGGAGAGCTGCTTCCAGTACGCCTTGGAACTGTTGCCGGGGTGGTCCCCGTAGTCCGCCGCGACCATCGTGAGGGTGACGTCCTCCTCGCTGCTGCCGAGGCCGCCGCAGCCGGCCAGAGTGGCTGTCATGCCCAGTACGGCCCCTGCCGCGGTCAGACCCAAGAAACGGCGCTGCACAGCCCAATCCCACCCTTAGTTCGCCAAGCCACTCCCCTTGTGACTTTCCGCAGTCGTCGGCTCGCATCCTCACTCACGCGCCGCCCTGGGTCTACACCAATGGCGGTATCACTTCGGCATCGGCCCAACCGGTGGGACAGTGGACTAGACCTTTCCGGGGTCGGCGCGCGAGACTGTCCCCGTGAGACACGTCATCGCCCTCGATGTGGGCGGCACCGGAATGAAGGCCGCCCTGGTCGGCGCGGACGGCACACTGCTGCACGAGGCGCGGCGGGCGACCGGCCGCGAGCGCGGACCGGCGGCCGTCGTGGAGTCGATCCTCGGCTTCGCCGAAGAGCTGCGCGCCCTGGGCCGGGAGCGGTACGGCGAGAGCGCCGCGGCCGCCGGGGTCGCCGTACCGGGCATCGTCGACACCGAGAACGGCATCGCGGTGTACGCCGCGAACCTCGGCTGGCGGGACGTCCCGATGCGGGAGCAGCTCAGCGCCCGGCTCCGCGGCATCCCCGTAGCGCTCGGCCACGACGTCCGTACCGGCGGCCTCGCCGAGGGCCGGATCGGGGCCGGCCGGGGGGCCGACCGGTTCCTGTTCGTACCGCTCGGCACCGGGATCGCCGGGGCCATCGGCATCGCCGGGCGGATCGAGGCCGGCGCCCACGGCTACGCCGGGGAGATCGGCCACATCGTGGTACGGCCCGGCGGCCCCCCGTGCGGCTGCGGGCAGCGCGGCTGCCTGGAGACACTCGCCTCGGCGTCCGCCGTGACCAGGGCCTGGGCCGCCGCGAGCGGCGATTCCGAGGCCGACGCGGCGGACTGCGCCAAGGCTGTCGAGTCCGGGGACCCGCGGGCCGGCGCGGTGTGGGCGGGCGCGGTCGGCGCGCTGGCCGACGGCCTCGTCACCGCGCTCACCCTGCTGGACCCGCGCATGCTGATCATCGGTGGCGGCCTGGCCGAGGCCGGAGAGACGCTGTTCGCACCACTGCGGAGCGCCGTGCGGGAACGCGTGACGTTCCAGCGGCTGCCCGAGATCGTCCCCGCGGCCCTCGGGGACACCGCCGGATGCCTGGGCGCGGGGCTGCTCGCCTGGGATCTTCTCTCCACGGAGGTAACCGCCTGATGGCCGGTCGCGCAGGAATCACCGTTCTCTCCGGCGCCCGGGTGGTGCTGCCCACCGGGACCGTCGAGGGCGGGCGGGTGATCGTCGAGGGGAGCACCATCGGAGGCAGTGCCCCCGACGGCGTGCCCACGCTCGACCTGACCGGCCACTGGGTGGTTCCCGGCTTCGTCGACATGCACAACCACGGCGGCGGCGGCGCGTCGTTCACCTCCGGCACGCAGGAGGACGTCCTCCAGGGCGTCCGTACGCACCGCGAGCACGGCACCACGACCCTGGTGGCCTCGACGGTCACCGGCGACCTGGACGTCCTGGCCCGGCGGGCCGCGCTGCTCTCCGAACTCGTCCAGCAGGGCGACCTGGCCGGCGTCCACTTCGAGGGGCCGTTCATCTCGCCGTGCCGCAAGGGCGCGCACAGCGAGAACCTGCTGCGCGACCCGGACCCGGCCGAGGTGCGCAAGCTGATGGACGCGGCGCACGGCACGGCGAAGATGTTCACCCTCGCCACCGAACTGCCGGGCGGCATCGACTCGGTACGGCTGCTCGCCGAGCACGGGGTGATCGCCGCGGTCGGGCACACCGACGCCACGTACGAGCAGACGGTGGAGGCCATCGAGGCGGGCGCGACCGTCGCGACGCACCTGTTCAACGCGATGCCCGCGCTCGGCCACCGCACACCCGGCCCGATCGCCGCGCTGCTGGAGGACGAGCGGGTCACCGTCGAGCTGATCAACGACGGCACGCACCTGCACCCGGCCGCCCTGGAACTGGCCTTCCGCCACGCCGGACCGGCCCGGGTCGCCCTGATCACGGACGCGATGGACGCGGCCGGATTCGGCGACGGGACGTATCTGCTGGGCCCGCTGGAGGTCGAGGTCAGGGAGGGTGTCGCGCGGCTGGTCGAGGGCGATTCGATCGCCGGCTCGACGCTGACTCTGGACACGGCGTTCCGCCGGGCGGTGACCGTCGACAAGCTCCCGGTGGAAGCGGTCGTCCAGGCGATCTCGGCCACCCCGGCCCGGCTGCTCGGCGTCTACGACAGGGTCGGCTCCCTGGAGCCGGGCAAGGACGCCGACCTGGTGGTCCTGGACGCCGGCTTCACGCTCGTCGGCGTGATGCGCAAGGGCGAGTGGGTGCGGAGGCCTGGGCCGGCGGCCTCCTCTTTGGCATGATCACACCCTGATGGGACGGGTGTTCCCATGCCGGAGAACCGAGCAGCCGGGAGGCGGCGGCAGATGATCCTGACGGTCACGCTGAACACCGCCCTGGACCTGACCTACCGCGTCCCCCGGCTCACCCCGCACGCCTCGCACCGCGTGACGGAAGTCGTCGAACGCCCCGGCGGCAAGGGCCTGAACGTGGCCCGGGTGCTCGGGGCGCTCGGCCACGAGGTCACGGTCACCGGCTTCGCGGGCGGCACGACGGGCGCGATCCTGCGCGACCTGCTGACGTCCTGCCCGGTGACCGACGCGCTGGTCCCGGTGGCGGGCACGACGCGCCGGACGATCGCGGTGACCGACGACGCCTCGGGCGACACGACCCAGCTCAACGAGCCGGGCCCGACGGTCACTTCGGCCGAGTGGAGCGCGCTCCTGGCCGCGTACACCGAGCTGCTGCCCGCCTGCACGGCGGTCGCCCTGTGCGGCAGCCTGCCGCCGGGCATCCACGTCGGTGCGTACGCGGACCTGGTCCGCAGAGCACGCGCCGCCGGGGTCCCGGTACTCCTCGACACCAGCGGCGAACCCCTGCGCCGGGGCATCGCGGCCCGCCCGGACCTGATCAAGCCGAACGCCGACGAGCTGGCCGAACTCACCGGCTCCCGCGACCCGTTGCGCGCCACGCAGGACACCCGCCGCCGGGGCGCCCACGCGGTGGTCGCGTCCCTGGGCCCGGACGGCCTGCTGGCGGCGACACCGCAGGGCACCTGGCGGGCCACCCCGCCCCGCGGCATCAGGGGCAACCCGACGGGGGCGGGCGACTCGGCGGTGGCGGGCCTGCTGTCGGCCCTGACGGAGGGCCTGGACTGGCCGGCCCGCCTGACCCGGGCGGTGGCCCTGTCGGCGGCGACGGTACTGGCCCCGACGGCGGGCGAGTTCGACGCGAAGGCCTACACCGACCTGCTCCCCCGGGTAACGGTGACGGAGCAGGTGCGGGCGGCGTAGATCAGCCGTTCTTGCCGGTGATCCAGAGCTGGTCCAGGGCGGCGTTGCACTGATTGCCCTGCTCGCAGGAGATCTTGATGGTGTTGGTGCCCTTGTTCAGGGTCACCTGGCCCCACGTGGTCTGCCAGCCCTTCTCCCAGTCACCCTTCGGCGTACCACCGAAGTTCTTCAGGTTGAGCGGCGTGGTGTTCGCCTTGCCATTCGCCGTCAGCGTGGCATTGGCATCCTCACCGGGGATACCGAAGCGCAGGTACACGCGGTACGTGTCCTCCTTCGGTACGTCGACCGTCCATGTCACCGACGCGCCGACCTGGTTGAAGCCGCCCACGTACGATCCGCCCGCCGCCTTCGCGCCGGGGATCGTCGTCTCCGCCGCCGCGCCGCCGGCCAGGACCAGGCCCGGGCCTGATGCCGCGTCCGTCTTCGGGAGCTCCAGCGGCTTCTCCTCCGATTTGCTCGGCTCCGGGGACGGGTCCTCGGGGGCCGTGGCGTTGCCGCCCTTTCCGCCTGCCTGGTTCTCCGTCTTGTCCTTGTCGCCCGATGCCAGCGCGACGCCGATGCCGATCACAACCGCCGCGACCACCGCGATCGCCCCGATCAGCAGACCCTTCGTGTTCGGGCCGGAGCCTCGGCCCCGGCCGCCGCCATGGCCGCCGGAGTCGCTGTGGAGTGCCTGGGTCTGGGTCTGGTACTGGCCCTGGGTCGCGGCCGGCTGGCCGTACCCCTCGGCCCGCAGTGCCTCCGGGGCCTGGTACTGGGCCTGCGGCGGGACCTGGGTACGGGCGCCGCCGTACTGGCGCTCGCCGACCGTACGTACCTGGTTGTACGAGGTTCTCGGGACGCCGGGCTGTGCGGCGCCGCCCGATCCCGGGCCGGGATAGCCGTAGCCGCCCGAGCTGGGCGGGGTGGCACCGGCCGCCTGGCCATCCGCGTACAGGTAGCCGAACGGATCGTCGTCCTCGGGCGTGCCTGCGCCGTTGTTCGCGGGCGTCATCCCTGGTCACTCCTCAACATGTCGCCGGACCCGGGCGAGCCTACCCCGAACGGGTGCCTCCACGGGTTGGCAGTGACCACGCCCACGTGTTATCCGGCCCGGCGGTGCGCCTTCGAACGGGACCGCTTCTCGATGTACATCCGCTGGTCGGCGGACTGCAGTACCTCTTCCGCCGACATCCCGCAGCTGGCCCAGCCGATCCCGAAGCTGGCCCCCACCCGGACAGCCCGGCCGTCCACGCGGATCGGCGGGATGATCGCGCTCCGCAACCGGACCGCGAGGTCGGCGGCGTCCGCCGCGCCCAGCCCGTCGGCGAGCACCACGAACTCGTCACCGCCGAGCCGGGCGACTGTGTCGCCGTCCCGGACGCCCGTGGTCAGGCGGCGTGCGACCTCGATGAGAACCGCGTCACCCGTGTGGTGCCCGAACCGGTCGTTGATCGACTTGAAGCCGTCGAGGTCGCAGAAGAGGACCGCGAGCCCCTTCGTGCCGTCGTCGATGTCGGTCGCCGGCGCGACCGTGTGGACGTGGTGGTCGTACAGACCCGCGTCCGCCCCCTGCCCGGGTGCGGGCAGGTCGAAGCCGTCGGCGCGGAAGCCGTGCGCGTCGACCCCCGTCTCGTACGCCGCGTCCAGCGCCTCCACCGCCGTCGCCCGCACCGACTGCGGCCGCCGGCACAGCCGGGCGCCGAGGCGGGCGCGCAGCTCGGCACTGTTGGGCAGGCCGGTGAGGGAGTCGTGGCTGGCCCGGTGGGCCAGCTGGAGTTCGTGGCGCTTGCGCTCCTCGATGTCCTCGACGTGGGTGAGCAGGAAACGCGGCCCGTCGGCGGCGTCGGCGACGACTGAGTTGCGCAGCGAGACCCAGACGTACGTACCGTCGCGCCGCCCGAGTCTGAGCTCGGCCCGGCCGCCCTCGGCGGAGGTCCGCAGCAGGGTGCCGATGTCCTCGGGGTGGACCAGGTCGGAGAAGGCGTACCGGCGCATCACCGAGGCGGGGCGGCCCAGCAGTCGGCAGAGGGCGTCGTTGGTTCGCAGCAGCCGGCCGTGCTGGTCGCCGCCCATCTCGGCGATGGCCATGCCGCTCGGCGCGTACTCGAACGCCTGCCGGAAGGATTCCTCACTGGCGCGCAGCGCCTGCTGCTCGCGCTCCAGGCGGACCAGGGCGCGCTGCATGTTTGCTCGCAGGCGGGCGTTGCTGATCGCAATGGCGGCCTGGAACGCGTACATCTGGAGCGCCTCGCGCCCCCACGCGCCGGGGCGGCGGCCGTTGCGCGGCCGGTCGACCGAGATGACGCCGAGCAGTTCGCCGCCGGACGCGTACATCGGGGCGTAGAGCCGGTCGTCGGGGTGCCACTCGTCCTCGAAGCGGGGGTCGGGGCCTTCGGTGTGCCACTGCGGCACGTCGTCGTCGATGAGGACCCAGCCCTCGGTGTGCGGGATGAAGCGCAGGCCGTCCCAGGCCTCGCCCATGGAGAGCCGGCGTTCCCAGGAGGTGCGGGAGCCGACCCGGCCGGTGATCAGCGCTTCGGCGGCGGCGTTGCCCGCGAAGGCGGCGACGACGAGATCCCCGTCGGGGCGTACGAGGTTGACGCAGGCCAGCTCATAGCCGAGCCCGGCGACGATGCCGTCCACGACGGTCTGCAGCGTGTCTGCCAGACTCCGGGCCGTGTTGAGGTCCGCGACCACCTGGTGCAGCTGCCGCAGGGTCGCAAGACGGACGTAAGGCTCCGACTCGGTCTCCATTGCTCGCTCTCCCCGAGACCTCGACAGCAACTCCAGGATTCTGATCGGCGACGCTCTTGTTGCACTGTCTCCGCCACTGAATCACAGTGAGCTGTGCCGCCGGTACACAGGGTCAACAAATCTTGCACTCTGTGACTCAAGTCACATTAGATGATGAAGAGTTCGAGGGTGCTCGTGGGAGCGCTCCATAGGTTTCTTGTACGCAAATTCGTGCGTGGTGCGTGCGGTGATGTGTGCGTGATGCGTCTGTGGTTCGGTCCCGGGACCTAGGCCGGGGCTGGGTCCCTGGCCCGATGCGCCCACGGGGCGCACGAGACTAGCGTTCCAGACGTGCTGAAGACGACCCCTGCCGCCACACCGGTGCCCGGCCCGGATTCCGTCCCCCATCCTGAGGGGGTGAGCAACGACGAGTTCCGCGCCGCCATGTCCCGGCTGGCCGCGGGTGTGGTCCTGGTGACCGCGCACGATCCCGACGACGGGCCGCGCGGCGAGGACGTCGGTATGACGGCGACCGCTTTCCTGTCGGTGTCGCTGGACCCGCCCCTGGTGCTGGTGAGCGTGCGCAACGGCTCGCGGATGGACGACCTGCTGGCGGAACAGCCGCTGTGGGCCGCCACGCTGCTCTCCGAGAACCAGCGGCAGGTGGCGGGCCGCTTCGCGATGAAGGGCCGGATCAGCGACCGTCTGCTGTTCGAGGACATCCCGTTCGTACGGGGGAAGGAGAGCGGCGCCCCCCTGGTGACCGGCGCGCTCGGCGCTCTGGAGTGCCGGACCGAGCAGCGGGTGACGGCCGGGGACCACACCCTGGTCATCGGGCGGGTCCTGGCGGCGGACCTGCCGGACATGGACAGCGGACCGCTGGCGTACTTCCGGGGCCGCTACCGGCAGCTGGGCTGAACCGGCGCCGGCTGGGCGGGGCCGGGCGGGTTACGGCTCGGCCGGGCGGGGGGCGGGTTACGGTTCGGCCGGGCGGGTTACGTCCAGCCCTGGCCGGTGCGGCCGCGCTTGGTCTCGCTGCGCTGCTTCTTGTTGCGCAGCCGGCGCTCGTTGATACCCCGGGGGATCTTCGTCGCACGGCGCGGTTTCGGCGGCGGCGCGGTCGCCTCGGCGAGCAGGGAGGCGAGCCGGACGGCGGCCATCTCGCGGTTGCGCCACTGGGACCGGTGCTCGGAGGCCCGTACCGACACGATCCCGCCGACGAGCCGGGGCGCGAGGCGCTCCAGGGCCCGCTCTTTCCAGACGGGCGGCAGGGCTTCGGTGTTGGCCAGGTCGAAGCGGAGTTCCACCTGTGTGTCACTGGTGTTGACGTGTTGTCCGCCGGGTCCGGACGACCGGGAGAAACGCCACATGAGCTCTGCCTCCGGCAGGGAGACAGAACCGCGGATGACATAGGGCCCGGACATACGTCCCATGATCCCGGCTCGCGGCGCCGGCGTCACCCCGATTTCCACGCGCATGCGGTGCGGTGGAACCCAGTGGTCCCCTGTCCGCGTTATGAGGGGTGACGGTAGCTTCGCGTGCAGACGTGGTGCGAAGCCCGCATCATGACCAGGGACTAGGAAAGGGACCTCCCCATGGCTGTAAGCCTGTCCAAGGGCGGCAACGTCTCGCTCACCAAGGAGGCACCGGGCCTGACCGCCGTCACGGTCGGCCTCGGCTGGGACGTCCGTACCACCACCGGCACCGACTTCGACCTCGACGCCTCGGCGATCGCGGTGAACGGGGGCGGGAGGGTCGTCTCCGACGGCCACTTCGTCTTCTTCAACAACAAGTCGACGCCGGATCAGACCATCGTGCACACCGGCGACAACCGCAGCGGTGAGGGCGCGGGCGACGACGAGGCGATCAACGTCAACCTGGCCGGGCTGCCGGCGGACGTCGACAAGATCGTGTTCCCGGTCTCGATCTACGACGCCACCACCCGCAGCCAGAACTTCGGCCAGGTGCGCAACGCGTACATCCGCATCGTCAACCAGGCCGGCGGCGCCGAGATCGCCCGCTACGACCTGAGCGAGGACGCCGCGACCGAGACCGCCATGGTCTTCGGCGAGCTGTACCGCAACGGCGCGGAGTGGAAGTTCCGCGCGGTGGGCCAGGGTTACGCCTCGGGTCTGTCGGGCATCGCCCAGGACTTCGGCGTCAACCTCTGACGTACGCAGGCAAGTTGGTTGCACGGGAAGGCCCCGGCTCCGGCCGGGGCCTTGCGCGATCAGGGGCGCTCCGGGCGGTCCTTGCCGTGTAGCCAGGTGTCCCAGACCTCGCCGAGGTCCTGGCCGGATTTGTCCTCGACGTATGCCTTGAAGTCCTCGGTGTCGGCGTTGCCGTGGCGGTGGTCCTGCGCCCAGCCCTCGACGATGCCGAAGAACAGCTCGTCGTCGTCCAGTGCCTCGCGGACCTTGTGGACGACCATCGCCCCGCGCCCGTACACCGGCGAGTCGGAGATCACCTCCGGGCCGGTCGGATCGGCGGGCGGGAAGGCCCAGTTGTCGTCGTCCTCGAAGTTCTCGTCGAAGTGCTCCTGCACGGTCTTCTCGCCCTGCTCCTCGTCCCAGAGCCACTCCGCGTACGTCGCGAAACCCTCGTTGAGCCACATGTCCCGCCATGTCTTCGGCGTGACGGAGTTGCCGAACCACTGATGCGCGAGTTCGTGGACCAGGTCGTTCTCGGCGGACGCGGCTCCGGGGAAGACGGGCCTGGTCTGCGTCTCCAGGGCGTACCCGGACACGCCCGTACGGGCCACGATCGCCCCCGCGGAGGAGAAGGGGTAGTCCCCGAACAGCCCTTCCTGCCACGCGATGATCTCGGGGATCCGGGACAGACTGCCGGCGCTCGCCGCCGCCTCGGCCGGGTGCACGGCGGTGAGGACCGGCAGGCCGTCCTTCGTGGCCGAGGTCTTCGTCTCGTACGGGCCGACGGCGACCGTGGCGAGATAGCTCGCCATCGGCTCCTCGGCGTGCCAGTGGAAGCTGTGCCGGCCGGCGCTGTTCCTGCGGGACTTCAGCTCGCCGTTGGAGACGGCGCTGACGCCCTCGGGGACGGTGACCTCGATGTCGTAAGAGGCCTTGTCGCTCGGGTGGTGGTTGCCCGGGAACCAGGCCATCGAGCCGGTCGGCTGACCGAGGCCCACCGCGCCGTCGGCCGACTTCAGCCAGCCCTCGGCCGAGCCGTCCGGGTCCGTGATGGTCTTCGGCCTGCCCGCGTAATTCACAACCGTGCGGAAGGTCTTGCCCTTCGCCAGGTCCTCGGGCGGGCGGACCGTCAGCTCCTGGCCCGCGCGGTTGAAGCGGGCGCTCTCGCCGTCGACCGTCACCTCGGTGACGGTCATCCCGTCGAGGTCGAGGTTGAACGCGCTGAGCGCCTCGGTGGCGCGGGCGGTGATCGCCGCGGTGCCGGTGAGCTCGCCGCTCCTGGGCGTGTAGGCGAGGCCGAGCCGGTAGTGGGTGACGTCGTACCCGCCGTTCCCGGACTTCGGGAAGTACGGATCACGCAGGCCGGCCGCGCCGGGCCCGCCCTGCACGCCGCTGCCCGTGCAGGCCGTGGTGAGGGCGAGCAAGGCGGCGGCGGCAGCGGGCACGGCGCGGCGGACGAGCCTGCGGTGTGCGCGCTTGGGTTGATCCACACCGATGATCCTATGTGGCAAACCGCGCATTCCGGAGTGGTGCGGGCGGCGAGCGCGGGCGGCTACTTGTCGAGGGCCGCGACGCCCGCCCGGGCGAACTTCTCGTCCAGGTCGCCGCTCGGGGCGCCGGCCACGCCGATGCCCGCGACCGGGGCGCCCTTGACCTGCACCGGGGCGCCGCCGCCCAGGAACAGGGTGCCGGGGATGTCCTTCAGGTTCGGGGCCTGGGCCAGGCGCTTGACCAGCTCGGAGGTCGGCGCGTTCCAGGACACGGCGGTGAACGCCTTTCGCTCGGCCGACTCGTAGGACTGCGGCCCGGCGCCGTCGCCGCGGAGGGTGACGATCGTGTTGCCGTTGCGGTCGACGACGGCGACCGAGATGCGCTGGTTCTCCTGCTCGGCGGCGTCGAGGGCGGCCTGTGCGGCCTGGGTGGCGGCCTCGATCGTGAGGTGCGTGGTCTGCTGCAGGTTCTTGTTGGCCACGTCGGCCTTGACCGTGGTGGCGGGCGCGGCGGCGGGGGCGGCGGCGTTCGCCGACATCGCGCCGAAGGTACCGGCGCCGAGGGCGGCAGCGGCGGCGGCACCGGTCAGGACACGGGCGCGCAGGGACAGCTTCTTCATGATCGTGGCTCCTGGGGACTACGGAATCCGGGGACTCTCGCGGACGGCGGGCACGTTCCCGCTCTGCTGTCGATCCTCCGGCCGGATCCGGGCCCCGGCGGTCGGCGTACCGGCTGCCGTGCGCAGGCATCATGGAGGACGGACGGGTCAGCCGATCGGTTGATGCGGGGATGACCCCGCCGGGTCAGGATGAGCACGTACCCGCTGGTCAAAGGAGTAGAGGTGCAGACAGCCACCCCCCAACCGGACGACCGACCACCGCGCACCCACGCGGCCGCGGCCGGCGGCGGGGGCGGCGTTTCGGGGGTGGGTGGCGACGCTCGCTGGCTCGCGCCCGTCATGCACGCGGCGTTCCTGCTGCTGCTCGCCGCCTCCTTGTTCCGCTTCCTGCTGCGGCACCCCGGTGAGGCCCGTACCCCGTGGATCATCGCGCTGAGCATCGTGCTCGCCCTGCTCTACGCCCTCCCTCCCTCGCGCAAGCGCTTCGCGCCCTTCGCCGCCGGCCCGGCGATGGTGCCCAGCGTGCGCCGGCTGCTCTGGCTCGGGCTCGTCGTCACCGCCTGGATGGTGCTCGTGCTGCTCGCGCCGAGCTTCGCGTGGTGCGCGGTGCCGCTCTTCTACACCGGCCTGCGCACCCTCCCCCTCCGGGCCGCGCTCGTCCTCGTCACTTTGCTCACGGCCTTCGTGGTCGCCGCACAACTGCGGCTCGCCGACGCCTTCGACCCGAACCTGCTGCTGGCCCCGCCCGCCGTCGCCGCGCTGGCCACCGCCGTCTTCGTCCACATGGAGCGTCAGGCCGAACGCCAGCGCCGCCTGATCGACGACCTGATCCGCACCCGCCGCGAACTCGCCGCCACCGAGCGGCGCGAGGGCACCCTCGCCGAGCGGCAGCGGCTGTCCATGGAGATCCACGACACGGTGGCGCAGGGCCTGTCCAGCCAGCAGATGCTGCTTCAGGCGGCGGACCGCACCTGGGACGCCGACCCGTCGGCCGCCCGCCGCCATGTCCGGGCGGCGACGGAGATCGCCGCCCGCGGGCTGGCGGAGGCGCGGCGCATGGTGCACGACCTGGCGCCGCCCGAGTTCGACGGCGGCGCACCGCTGGCCGACGCGCTGCGGGCGCTGGCCGAGCGCGCTTCCGCCGAGGCGGGGGACGCGGCCGGGTCCGCCCGTACGGAGCCGGTCGTACGGTTCCACCTGGAGGGTGTGGCCGTACCGCTGCCCGACCGGGCGCAGTCCGCGCTGCTGCGGATCGCGCAGGGCGCGCTGGCCAACGTACGGGAGCACGCGGGCGCGACCACCGCCGCGCTGACCCTCAGCTTCCTGGGCGACCAGGTCGTCCTGGACATCGCCGACGACGGGCGGGGCTTCGCGCCCGCCGACACCCCGGCGCCGGCGCCCGGCCGGGTCCGGGGCCACGGCCTGCCCGCGATGCGGGCCCGCGTACAGCAGCTGGGCGGCACACTCACCGTCGAGTCCGCCCCCGGCGAGGGCACGGTACTGTCCGCGGCGATCCCCCTGGAGAACTCGTCATGACGACGAAACCGACGCGCCCCACGTTCCCCCCGCGCCCCCCGGTCCGCATCCTGCTCTGTGACGACCATGTCGTCGTGCGCGCGGGGCTGCTCGCGCTGCTCGGCTCCGAGCCGGACATCGAGGTGGTCGGCGAGGCCGGCAGCGGCGAGGAGGCGGTCGCGCTCGCGGCCAAGCTGCGGCCGGACGTCGTCCTGATGGACCTGCAGCTCGGCGAGGGCATCGACGGGGCGGAGGCCACCCGGCGCATCTGCGCGCTGCCCGGCGCTCCCCGCGGCCCGCATGTGCTCGTCCTGACGACGTACGACACGGACGCCGACATCACGCGCGCCATCGCGGCCGGCGCGACCGGCTATCTGCTCAAGGCCGAGCGCCCGGAGGAGCTGTTCGCGGCGATCCACTCCGCGGCCGAGGGGCGCACCACCCTGTCGCCGCCGGTGGCGAGCCGCGTCATGGCCCAGATGCGGGGCGCGGCCCGGCCCACCCTCACCGAGCGCGAACTCGACATCCTCGGCCAGCTCGCGCACGGCCTCGGCAACCGGGAGATCGCCCGCGCGCTCTTCATCAGCGAGGCCACGGTCAAGACCCACCTGGGCAGGATCTACGACAAGCTGGGCGTCGACACCCGCGCGGGCGCGGTAGCGGTGGCCAAGGAACAACGCCTCCTCCCCTGACCCCGCCGGCTGCGGGCCTCGCCCATGGCCCGCCCGGCTCCTGAAGCGGCCCCGGCCCCTCACCCGTGGGCCCGGTTTTCTCCGAGGACTGGCTAGGGGTGTCGTCAAAGTCCCTCCCGGCCGCCCTTCCCCCCTCCTCCTCCCGGCCGTCCGGCCTCCGCCGGGCGGCTGAGGCGCTCCGCCGCCCCGGCCGATGTGGCAGGGCCATGTCCCCGGCGAGGCTGGGGACATGACAGCAGCCACCGCTCCCACGACGCTCTCCCCGGTCCCCGCCGCCGCGCCCACCGCCGCGCCCGCCCCCCGCTGGGCCCGCCGCGCCGCACACGCCATCGCCCTCTGCGCGGTGCCCTCCGGACTGTGGCGGCTGGCCATGGCCGTCGGTATCCCGGTCGGCTTCAGTGCGGAGGTGCTGCGCACCGACTACTCCATCCCCGGCTGGGGAATCGCGTACGTCATCGGACTGGCCGTCCTCCAGGAGTGCGCGGCCCTGCTCCCCCTGCTGCTGGTCACCGAACGCGTGCGGCTTCCCCGCCCGCGTGCGGTCGCGACCACCGCGATGGCGGCTGCGGTGTTCGTCACCCTGCTCTGCCTCAGCCAGCTGGTGATGTGGTTCACCGTCGGACACGACGGCCGCCTCACCGGCACGACAGCCGCCGTGATGGGTTGGTGCTACGCCCCTCTGCTGGCGACCGGCCCCCTGCTGGCCGTGGTCGCCCGCTCGTACCGCATGAGGCATGCCGCGTGAGGCATCAACGCACCGCATAACGGACAGAGTTAGCTGTCCTTCGGACAACACGAGGTCAAATATTTGTTGTAGCCCTGTCAACAACGCTCTCTCGCTGGCACGCTCTCTGCCGCTGCCCCCCACCACCAAGTGCCCAGCGAAGGAGCCCGCGTGATCCGCCTGCAATCCTCGCCCCGCACCACCCCCTCCGCCGGCCGCGCGCGAACCGCGCGAGCCGCCGCACTGATCGCTTCGGCCGCCATGGTCGTGGTCGGCTTCCAGAGCGGACCCGCCAGCGCCGAACCGGACAGCGAGGAGGGGGCGACGGCGGTCGTCCTGTCCGCCGCACAGCGCACGGCGGTCCTCAAGGACGCTCAGGCCGAGGCCACTTCCACCGCCAGAGCGATCGGCCTCGACGGCAAGGAGAAACTCGTCGTCCGGGACGTCGTCAAGGACGCCGACGGCACCGTCCACACCCGCTACGAGCGCACCTACGAGGGCCTCCCCGTCCTCGGCGGCGACCTCGTCGTGCACGAGAAGAAGAATGGCGCCCGCTCCACCACCAAGGCGACCAACGCCCGGATATCCGTGGACAGTACGGCCGCGGGCGTCCCTTCCGCAGCCGCGAAGAAGTCGGCGCTCGCCGCCTCCGGGGCGGAGTCCACCAGCGTGGCCTCCGCCCGCAAGGTGATCTGGGCGGCCGCCGGCAAGCCCACGCTCGCCTGGGAGACCGTCGTCACCGGCGTCCAGCAGGACGGCACGCCGAGCGAGCTGCACGTCCTCACCGACGCCGCCACCGGCAGGCAGCTCTACTCGTACGAGGCCATCCAGACCGGCACCGGGCACAGCCAGTACGCCGGCACGGTCCCGCTCGGCACCGCACCCGCCTACACGCTGACCGACACCGCCCGCGGCGGCCACAAGACGTACGACCTGAACGGCGCCACCAACGGCACCGGCACCCTCTTCAGCGACGCCGACGACATCTGGGGCGACGGCACCCCGGCCAACCGCCAGACCGCGGCCGCCGACGCGCACTACGGTGCTGCCCTCACCTGGGACTTCTACCGGAGCGAGCTCGGCCGCAACGGCATCAAGGGCGACGGCGTCGCCGCCTACTCCCGGGTCCACTACGGCAACGCGTACGTCAACGCCTTCTGGTCCGACCAGTGCTTCTGTATGACGTACGGCGACGGCGCGGGCAACGCCAAGCCGCTCACCTCCATCGACGTGGCGGGCCACGAGATGACCCACGGCCTGACCTCGGCCACCGCGGGCCTGCGCTACAGCCGCGAGTCCGGCGGCCTCAACGAAGCCACCTCCGACATCCTCGGCACCTCCGTCGAGTTCCACGCGGCCAACTCCTCCGACGCCGGCGACTACCTCATCGGCGAGAAAATCGACATCCGCGGCAACGGCACCCCGCTGCGCTACATGGACAAGCCCAGCCGCGACGGCAGCTCCGCCGACTACTGGTCCAGGAGCCTCGGCCGGCTCGACGTCCACCACTCCTCGGGCCCGGCGAACCACTTCTTCTACCTCCTCTCCGAGGGCAGCGGCGCGAAGACTGTCAACGGCGTCAGCTACGACTCCCCGACCTATGACGGCTCCACCGTCACCGGGATCGGCAGGACCAAGGCGTACAAGATCTGGTACAAGGCTCTCTCCACCTACATGACCTCCTCCACCGACTACGCCGGCGCGCGCACCGCCACCCTGCAGGCCGCGACCGACCTGTACGGCGCCGGCAGCGCGGAGCGCACGGCGGTCGCGACCGCCTGGTCCGCGGTCAATGTGAAGTAACACCTGGGGGAAGAAGCCCTGCTCACGGGCCGCGCGGCGACCTCGCCACGTGGCCCGTGACACCATCGCTTACGTGCTCGACATCGGCTACTCCCTTTCCCGTCGCTTCCCCGACCCGCCGCAGACCGACTACCGCACCGCGGACGTCCGGTCACTGCGTCACGACCTCTTCTGCGGCGACGTGTACCTCGCCGACACCAAGGCGGACCGCGAGGTGTCCACAGCCTGGGGATGGGTGCCGGTGCTGGACTTCGGGTGGGCACTGTGCGACATCGTCGAGCAGCTCGACCAGGACCCGCGCGGCAGCCGCTCGGCGAAGCCGCAGTACGCCGAGCTCGACTTCACCGAGTCGTCCGACCGGATGCTGTTCGAGCGCCGCTTCGGCTGGGTCGACATCGAGGCGGACTGGATGGCGGCCGAGGAGCCCCCGCTCACCTTCAGCCACCGCCTGCTCCGCCGCGAGGCCCGGGACTTTCTCCAGGACCTGATCGCCGACCTCGCCGACCTGCACGAAGGACTCGCCGACAACCCGGTGATCTGGGACCTCCAGGCCCGCTTCCCCCGCATCTGACCCCGCGCGTGACCTGGCGCGTGACCCCGGCGCGTAACCCTGACGCGTAACCCTGGCGCGTGACCCCGGCTTCCCTTCCCCCGCCCCCCAATCCCCCCGTCCGTTCCCCCGCCTCCCTGCCCCACCCCCTACGGCTCCACCCGCACCCCCATCTGCGCGGCGAACGCCGGCGCCAGATCCAGCAGCTGCGCCGGGCTGATCACCGCGCCCGACAGCCGGTCGACCCCGCGCGCGATGTCCAGCTCGGCCGCCGCACGCAGATCGACGTCCGTCATCCGGACCCCGCTGAAGTCCGCCCGCCTCAGGACGCAGTCCCGGAACTCCACCCGCTCCAGCCGCGCCTCCCCGAAGTCCGCCTCGGCCAGCACGCACCCCTCGAACACCACGTCCTTGAGCCGCGCCGTGCGCAGGTTCAGGTAGTCGATCTTCCCGCCCCGCACGAGCACCCGCTCCAGTACCGACCCGTGCAGCTGGACCCCGCCCAGCCGGGCGTCCAGCACCTCCACGTCACGGAACGAGGCCTCCGCGAGATCCGTCCCCACGCCCCGGACGCCGTCGAGCACACAGTCCAGGAACCGCGCCTTGCCCAGCCGGGTCTCGTCCAGCGCGCAGCGGTAGAGCCCGCAGTCCATGAAGCGCGCCCCTCGCCCTTCCTGGCCCGCGAGGTCCAGGTCCGTGAAGTCGAGCCCGTCGTAGTCCCCGTCCGATTCCAGCTCACCCCCCTCGTACGCCTCCAGCGCCGGCAGCCGCACCTCCGGGCGCCGCGCGGCCCGTACCTGCTGTGCGCCTGATCCTTTTCGTGCCATGTCCCCATCGTGGACCAGGGGTCTGACAGTGAGGATGTATTCGCACTCCCGGCCGCGACGAGGTACCGATGTCACATCCCGGCCGGCCCTGTTCGTCACCACTGGTGACAGCGTCCACGACGGGCAGGAGACCAGGACCATGCAGCGCATCAGCGTGATCGGGGGCGGCTTCGCCGGGCTCACCGCGGCCATCAGTGCCGCCGAAGCCGGCCTCGGAGTGACCCTGTACGAGTCCCACCACACCCTCGGCGGCCGGGCCAGGACCGCCGAAGGCCCGTACCGGACCAACGACGGGCCGCACGCCCTCTACAACGGCGGTCCGCACTGGACCTGGCTGCGGCAACGCGACCTGATCGGCCCGGTCGCGGCGGTCCCGCCGCTCGAAGCGGCCCGGCTGCGGCTGCACCGCGACGGCGCCCTGCGCCGGATACCGCCACTGGCGATGCTGCGGCTGCTGCGCCGCCCCGCCCGGCAGGCGCCGGTGGACCGCGACTTCCTGGGCTGGGCCACCGAGGAGGTGGGCGCGGCGGGCGCCCGCGCGGCCGCGAACTTCGCCGGCGTCGCACTGTTCCACCACGACCCCGGCGCGCTGTCCGCGGCCTTCGTACAGGAGCGGCTGCGCCGCACCACCAAGCTGCCGCCGGAGGCGCACTATCCGCGCGGCGGCTGGGCGTCGGTCATCGACCGGATGGCGGCGCGCGCCTGGAACCTGGGTGTGCGGATCGAGACGAGCGTACGGATCGACGAACTGCCCACCGCCGAGGGGCCGGTGATCGTCGCCACCTCGCTGGACTCGGCGCGGCGGCTGCTCGGCGACTCCACCCTGGTCTGGGAGAGCGGCCGTACGGCGCTGATCGACGTGGCGGTGCGCACCCGCCGGGGCGACCTGTTCGCGATCTCCGACCTGGACGCGCCCGGCTGGATCGAGCGCTTCACCGCCCAGGACCCCAGCCTCGCCCCGGCCGGCCAGCAGCTGATCCAGGGTCAGATCCCCCTCGCACCGGGCGAGTCGAAGGCCGACGGGATCGCGCGGGCCGAGCGCCTGCTCGACCTCGGGTTCCCCGGCTGGCGCGACCGGACCACCTGGCGGCGGGAGGCCGTCGCGGCGGGGCGTACGGGCGCGGTGGACCGCCCCGGCACCACCTGGCGCGACCGGCCGGCCGTCGACCGCGGTGACGGGGTGTTCCTGGCGGGCGACCAGGTCGCGGCGCCCGGCGTGCTCAGCGAGGTGTCGTTCACCAGCGCCATCGAGGCGGTCACGCTCGCGCTGAAGGGGGTGGGCGGGCGCGCCCGGGCCCTTGACCTCAAGCGCACTTGAGGTAGTTGGCTGGCGATCAGACGGCGAACGAGCCGTGACGGCAGACGACTTGAGGAGCCAGCCATGCACGCGATCCGCCTCCACGCCTTCGGTCCCGCCGAGAACCTCACGTACGAGAAGACCGAGGACCCGGTGCCCGGCCCGGGCCAGGTACGGATCGCCGTGACGGCGGCCGGGGTGCACCTGCTGGACACCGCGCTGCGGGAGGGGATGCCGGGCCCGTTCCCCGAGCCGCCGGAACTGCCCACCATCCCCGGCCGCGAGGTGGCGGGCACGGTCGAGTCGCTCGGCGAGGGCACCGACCCGGCCTGGCTGGGCAAGCGCGTCGTGGCCCACCTCGGCATGCTGCCCGGCGGCTACGCCGAGCTGGCCGTCACCGATGCCGCGAGGCTGCACGAGATCCCGGCGGGTCTCGACGAGGCCCAGGCGGTCGCGATGATCGGCACCGGCCGTACGACGATGGGCATCCTGCTGTTCGCGGACCTGGGCCCGGACTCCGTCGCGATCGTCCCGGCCGCTGCCGGCGGCATCGGCACGCTGCTCGTCCAGTACGCGAAGAACGCCGGCGCGACCGTCATCGGCCTGGCGGGCGGCCCGGAGAAGGTGGCCAGGGTGCGGGAGAACGGCGCCGACCTGGCCGTCGACTACAAGCGGTCCGACTGGGCGGAGCGGGTCCGCGCCTTCCTCGGCGACCTCCCCCGGACGCCGTCCGGGGGGACCGCCACCGCCACCATCGTCTTCGACTCGGTGGGCGGCGCGACCGCCCGCGCGGCCGTCGACCTGCTGGGGCGCGGCGGCAAGCACCTCGTCTTCGGCTGGTCCGGCGAGGGCCTGCACGACGGCGGCCCGCTGACCTTCACGGAGGACGAGCTGGCCGAGCGCGGCATCATCTCGGAGAGCGTGCTCGGCCCGGTGATGATGCGGAAGGCGGGCGGCGACAACCCGGTCCGGGTTCTGGAGGACCGTTCACTGGCCGAGGCGGCGGCGGGCCGCCTGACCCCCGCGGTCCACCGCTTCCCCCTGGCGGAGGCGGCAGCGGCCCACCGCGCCCTGGAGACGCGGGGCACGATCGGCAAGGTCGTCCTGGTCCCCTGAGCCGACCGGCATCGGGCGGGGCGGTCGGCAGGGGGGCGGTCGGCGCGGCGGGGCGGTCGGCAGGGCGAGGCGCGTCAGGAGCCCAGCTTCGCCAGCGCCTCGTCCGTCAGCCGGTACACCGTCCACTCGTCCTGCGGTGCGGCACCCAGCGAGCGGTAGAAGTTGATCGACGGCTCGTTCCAGTCCAGGACCGACCACTCGAGGCGTTCGTACCCCCGCTCCACGCAGATCCGCGCCAGCTCCGTCAGCAGCGCCTTGCCGTGGCCGCCGCCGCGCTTCTCCGGGCGTACGTACAGGTCCTCCAGGTAGATGCCGTGCACCCCGCGCCAGGTCGAGAAATTCAGGAACCACAGCGCGAAGCCGGCCGTCTCGCCCTCGTCCGTCTCGGCGATGTGCGCGAAGGCGGCCGGGCGCTCGCCAAAGAGCGCTTCGTGCAGCTGGGCCTCGGTCGCCCTGGCCTCGTGCAGGGCCTTCTCGTAGTCGGCGAGCTCGCGGACCATGCGGTGGATGGCGGGGACGTCTTCGGGCGTGGCGGTACGAATCATGGGGGCAGGGTAGGCGGCCGTACCGTCCCGTGGCCAAAGCATTCCGGTGGGCGAGCAAACCGCCCCGCGGCCGTGCCTCCGTCACCGCCCGAGCAGCACCCGCGCCACCTCGGCCTGCTCCTCCGGCAGCTCCTCCTCGCCGTCCTCCAGGTCCCACAGGCTGTCCTGCAGCACCCGGCCGAGCGTCCAGGCCCGCGCCCGCTCCCGGTCCAGGCCCAGCACCTCCGTCATCAGGTCAAACCGCCACCGCACCGCCGACACGTCGAAGCGGTTCCACAGCGCGGGCATCAGATCGAACCCCGGATCACCGGCGAGCGGCTTGGGATCGATGGCCAGCCAGGGCTCGCGCGCGCCGGCCAGGACGTTGTCGAAGTGCAGGTCCCAGTGGAGCAGCCGGTCGCCCGGCTCGCCCGCCACCTCCCGTACCGCGGCCGCGCAGTCCGCGAGCAGCCGCCGCTCCTCCGCGTCCGCGAGGGCGGCCAGCGCCTGCGGTACGTCGTCGAGCATGGCCGCGGCGATGTCGCCGAGCCGGCGCAGGCCCGGCGGCGCCGGTACGGCCGTCAGCCGGGCCAGCAGCTCCGCGAGGATCCGCACCGCCTCCCGGTCGTCGTCGACCGACGACAGATGCCGCGTCTCGTCCAACCTCTCCAGGAGCAGGGTGCCGGTGTCCGCGTCGTGCTCCAGCAGCTGTACGACGCCGTCGCCGTCCCAGACGCGCAGCGCGACCGGCTCGCCCTCGCTCTCCTCGTCCAGCAGCTGCATCTTGAGTGCCGCGGCCGTGCCGTCCGCCCGCTCGACGGGAAGGACGAGCGAGGCGGCACCGTACATCGAGGGGCCGGTGCGGCGCAGCGACCACCGCTCCAGGAACTCCGCCGCGCGGCCCGGCAGCGCGGCGATGAAGGCGCGGCCCGCCTCGCCGTTGTACCTGACCTGACCCGTCGCCAACTCCTCCGGAATGTCGATCACATACCGATCCTAGGCCCTGCCCCTCGGCACCCACCTGGACAGAGGCATCGCCACAGGTGTACCAACACCCCCATGAGCACGATCAACGGCGGCATCTCCTTCTGGTACGCGCAGGACGGCATCCCCGCCCCCCGCGAGCCCCTGCCCGGCGACGCCACCGCGGACGTCTGCATCGTCGGCGGCGGCTACACCGGCCTGTGGACCGCGTACTACCTGAAGAAGGCCGTTCCGTTCCTGCGGATCACCGTCCTGGAGCAGAAGTTCTGCGGCTACGGCGCCTCCGGCCGCAACGGCGGCTGGCTCTACAACGGCATCGCGGGCCGCGACCGGTACGCCAAGCTGCACGGCCACGAGGCCGCCGTACGCCTCCAGCGCGCCATGAACGACACCGTCACCGAGGTCGTGACCGTGGCCGGCGAGGAGAACATCGAGGCGGACATCCATCAGGGCGGTGTACTCGAAGTCGCCTACACACCCGCCCAGTTGACCCGGCTGAAGGCCTTCCACTCGGTGGAGATCGCCTTCGGCGAGAAGGAACGCGTCCTGATGGGCGCCCGCGAGACGGCCGAGCGCGTCCGGGTCACCGGAGCCGTCGGCTCCTCCTGGACCCCGCACGGCGCCCGGCTGCACCCGGTCAAGCTCGTCAAGGGCCTGGCCGACGCCGTCGAGGCCCTCGGCGTGACCATCCACGAGTCGACGCCGGTCACCGAGATCAAGCCCAAGCACGCCGTCACCCCGTACGGCACGGTCCGCGCCCCCTACATCCTGCGCTGCACCGAGGGCTTCACGGCGAACCTCAAGGGCCAGCACCGCACCTGGCTCCCGATGAACTCCTCCATGATCGCGACAGAGCCGCTCCCGCAGCACATCTGGGACACCATCGGCTGGGACGGTCGCGAGACCCTCGGCGACATGGCCCACGCGTACATGTACGCCCAGCGCACCGCCGACGACCGCATCGCCCTGGGGGGCCGGGGCATCCCGTACCGCTTCGGTTCCCGGACCGACAACGACGGCCGCACCCAGGCGGCCACCGTCGAGGCGCTCCGCGAGATCCTGGTCCGCTTCTTCCCCACCACCGCGGGGGCCCGCATCGACCACGCCTGGTCCGGCGTCCTCGGCGTCCCGCGCGACTGGTGCGCGACCGTCACCCTGGACCGGTCCACCGGCCTGGGCTGGGCGGGCGGTTACGTGGGCAGCGGTGTCGCCACCGCCAACCTCGCCGCCCGCACCCTGCGGGACCTGGTCCAGCAGGACTCGGGCCAGGCCGGCCCCACGGACCTCACCGCCCTGCCGTGGGTGAACCACAAGGTCCGCCGCTGGGAACCGGAACCGCTGCGCTGGATCGGCGTCCACGGCATGTACGCGGCCTACCGCGCCGCGGACCGCCGCGAGGCGGCCGCCCGCAGCACCGCCACGGATCCGATCGCCCGCACGGCGGACCGCCTCTCCGGCCGCCACTGACCGGCCCGGCCCGCCCGGCGGGTGGGCGGCGCCCGGCGCGTGGGCGACGCCCGGCGGGTGGGCGACGCCCTGTCCCGCGCGGACACCCACCGCCGCGCTACGCGACCTCGATCCCATGCTCCTGCACGAGCGCCTCCAGGCCCCCCGGGTAGCCCTTGCCGCCGATGACGAACTCCCAGTCGCCGTTCGCCCGACGCCGGAACGACCCAAGGACCAGAGCCGTTTCGCCGGCCCGGCCGTCGGAGACGTCCAGCCGGTCCAGCTCGTTCCCGACCGCGTCACGCAGCCGGATCCCCGCCTCGGTGAACCCGGCCAGGTCGGCGTCCGGATTGACCTCGGGATCGACCGCCGCGACGAGGACGAGGCGATCGGCCCGTGCCGGCAGGTTGTCGAACGAGACGCGGATCGCCGCCTTGTCCCCGGCTCCGCCGTGCACCGCGCGCACCGACCCGTCCGGGGTGCGCGGATTGTTGAAGAAGACGAAGTGCTCGTCGCTCAGCACCCGGCTCCCCCGGCAGACCAGGGCGCACACATCCAGCGCCACCCCGCCGGACCACGACATGCCGAGCACGTTGTAGTCGTCGTCGACCGCATCGGGCACCCCGTCGCCGGCGACAGCCGCACCGGCCGCACCAGCCCCACCCGCGGCCGTACCCCGCTGCGCGGGCAACGGGCCCGCACCTCCGCCCGCACCGAGCCGTCCGCGCAGCCCGTACCGGCTCAGCAGATCGACCAGCTCACCACCGGACACCAGCGTCAGCGGCTTGCCGTTGGCGAACGTGTAGGAGCCGGGGCCGAAACCCGAAGTGGTCACCAGAACGCCCTTGTTGGCCCCCGCGCCCTGGACCGTGCCGTACAGGTCGCGGACCGCGCTCGGCGGAACCGTGTTCCGGTAGCGCTTGACCTGCACAATGATCTTCCCGCCGCTGATGGGGTCCGGATCGAGTGCCTCCACATCCACCCCGCCGTCGTTGGAACGCTGCGTCGTCACCGCCTGCATGCCCCGCGCCCGGAACAACTCGGCGACGAGCCCCTCGAAGTCCACCGGGTCCATCTCCAGCAGATCCGGCTCCGCGCCGCCGCCGTGCGAGACCACCCCTGCTCCGACCTCCTCCGGCACCCGGCCGGGCCGCACCGCGACCCGCTGGTCCGGCCGCCCGGACAACTGCCCGCGCACCCCCTCGACCAGGCAGTCCACCGCGCTGACCTGTGCCAGGTTCAGGGCGCCGAAGTCGACCCGGGTAACCATCACCGTGCTCAGCACGATCTGCGCCCGGCGCCCGGTGGCCGGATCGACGTCGTCGACGAACCCGTTCAGGGCGACCGAGTCCAGCGTCCCGAACTCGTCCGCGGCGAAGAGGTCCCGCAGCGCGAGCAGCACACACTGCGCGAGTACGTCCCGGTACAGCGCCCTGCGCTGCGCCGCCGGCCGGGCCACCTCCTTGTGCTGGTCGGTGCCGACCATGTACTTCACCGCCTTCGACTCGGGCACCACGTCGTAGGCGGGCAACTCCCAGTTCAGCACCAGTTGCCGGGCCGCCGGGTCGAAAGCCGCGGTCACCTGCCGCGGCAGCCCCTCCGGCCAGGCGGTGGACGCGTACAGCGCTGCCGAGAAGTACTCCACCACCGTCTCCGGCTCCCCGTTGCGCAGCGCGGTGACCATCCCCGCGATGCCGGCGTTGTGCCGCCGGATCTCCGCGCGCTGCGCGCCCGCCCATTCGTCGTACTGCCGCCGGTACGCCTCGAGCTGCTGCACGCGGCGGGCCTCCGCCGCCTGCGCGGCCTGCCAGTCCTGCTGGTACCGCGCCTGCGCCTCCTGCTGCGCCTGCGCCCGCCGGCTCGCGGTCCAGCCGCCCTGAGCCTGGTACCGGTTCGCGTCCGGCATCGGTACCGGGTGAGCGAGCTGCCCGGGGGCGAAGGGTTCTATCTGCTCCGCCCGCGTCAGCGCGGCCGTCCGGAACGCCGGCGCCCCGCAGCCCGCGGCCAGCAGCCCCGTCAGCACGGCGACCCTGGCGTCGAGCTCCTCCGTGCGCTGTCGCGCGTCCGCCTCCCGCCGCTGCCGGTAGGCGGCCTGCTGCTCCCGGTGCATGCGCGCCATGTCCCGCTCGTACGCGCGCTGCTGCCGCTCCTGCTCCCGCTGCCCCTGGACCCAGGCCCGGTGCTGCGCTTCCTGCTGCCGCTGCTGCTGGCGCTGCGCCTCCGCCCAGGCTCCGATCAGTCCGCTCGAGCGACGATTCATCCGACGGCCTCCCCAACCCCCGGGGCCGCTGACCCCGCGCCTCTTCACATGCCCCACACATGCGGAAAGGCAAGTGTCCCGGATCGGAGTGACCCGGGACGCATGTTTCGGGGGGACCGCCGGCGCAGGTTTACGCACTCCAGGTCGGCCCACCACCACCCAGGAGTGCCGGAGAACCCCTCTGCACTGCGCGAGCCCGCAGCACTACGACGACCGCGCGGGCCTGGCAGCGGGCAAGACGACAGGCTTGGAGATCGTCTTGATTGGCGATCAGTGGCGCGAGCCGCCGCGACGGAATCCATGCGCGCCGGTTGATCGGCTTGGTGGACACTGCGCGGATGAGCTCCGAAGCCTCCCAGGCACCGCAGGAACGGGCCCTTCGTCATGTCGCAGCACTGGCGTCGGGCCCTCCGGTGGACCCGCCGCTGCGGGTGACCCTCAACTTCCACCCCGACCGTTTGCTACACGGCAAGCCGATCCTGGACGCTCTGGCTGAGGACGGCGTCTACCGCTCACAGTTCGTCACGGGGACCAGCAACGGTGGACTGACCGCGCATCCCGGCGGAGACCGGTGGCGCTGGGAAAGCCGGATCTTCAACGGAGCGTACGACGAAGCGCCTGCTCATGAGCGGCCCGTCTACGGGGCGTTGAACTTCCGCCGTAAGCCGGTCGGCGGGGCGCCGCGGTTCGGCTCCGCTCACTTCCGGCTGACTGCCCAGACGGTGGCGCGGACCACGTTCTGCTACCCGGACAGCTTCCTTGAACCCTCGGATTTCGGTGTCGCCGCCCGCATGGGGCTGATCGAGCTTGCCCTGGCCGACAGCCAAGACGACCTTGACGACTACATCGAGGCCCAGGTGCATGGACCGGTCCGACTGAACCGCCATGTGGAGGCCCTGGTCTTGGACCCGTGCTACCAAGGCACAGCTGTCGAGGCCGCGGCACTGCGTCTTGGCTGCCCCGTGGAGTGGCATCCGGGTTTCCGTCTCGGGGTCGAGGAACTCCGCCTTCACCCCGACTACCGCGGTCAGGAGTACGTGGACTTGGGCACGCAGATCGCCGTCGGCGGCGTACTCGATCCTCGCAGCGTCGGAGATGCGGCACGTGACAGCCGCTATGCCCCCCAGGCGGTCAAGAAGGTATGGCACTACCTGGCGCGTTTCGGGGCGCCTGGGAAAGCCGCTGACGAATCGGTGAGCCCGGCACGGGTGGAGGGGGCCGTACTCGATGGCCTACGTTGAGCGGCTGGTCCCGGAGCGGCACGGCTGGGACGCCACCGCTGGACGGTTGAGCGAACGGTAGCGAGGCTGGCCGGCTGCCGCAGGCTACATCGCCGCTACGAACGCAAGGCCGAGCACCTCCTGGCATTCGTCGGCATCAGCGCCACCCTCATCTGCTACCGGAGATCGACCAACTGAGACGATCGCCCCAGGGCAAGAGAAAAGCCAGGTCAGACGGGGTCTGACCTGGCCTCTTCCCGAGCCCCCTGTCGGATTCGAACCGACGACCTACGCATTACAAGTGCGTTGCTCTGGCCAGCTGAGCTAAGGAGGCAGCCCGAGAAGTGTACCCAGCCCTCGGGCCGGACGGTTCTGGAATATGCCCGGCTTCCGGCTGCTGACAGATCGGGCGCGGCGGGGTACGGTCACTCGGAGTTCACCCAGGTGGACTAGACCCCATTCCTTCCTTTACTCGGATCGTCCGGCACGTTCCTGCCGGTGAAGGGACACATCACCATGGCCACTGTCTCGTTCGACAAGGCGACCCGGATCTACCCGGGTGGCGACAAGCCCGCCGTCGACCAGCTCGAGCTCGATGTCGCGGACGGCGAGTTCCTCGTACTCGTCGGCCCCTCCGGCTGCGGCAAGTCCACCTCCCTGCGCATGCTCGCGGGCCTCGAGGACGTCAACGGCGGATCCATCCGGATCGGTGACCGCGACGTCACCCACCTGCCGCCCAAGGACCGGGACATCGCCATGGTGTTCCAGAACTACGCGCTCTACCCGCACATGACCGTCGCCGACAACATGGGCTTCGCGCTCAAGATCGCCGGCGTCAACAAGGCCGAGATCCGGCAGAAGGTCGAGGACGCGGCGAAGATCCTCGACCTCACCGAGTACCTGGGCCGCAAGCCCAAGGCGCTCTCCGGCGGTCAGCGCCAGCGCGTGGCGATGGGCCGCGCGATCGTACGTGAACCGCAGGTGTTCCTCATGGACGAGCCGCTGTCGAACCTCGACGCCAAGCTCCGCGTCTCGACCCGTACGCAGATCGCCTCGCTGCAGCGCCGCCTCGGCATCACCACGGTGTACGTCACCCACGACCAGGTCGAGGCCATGACCATGGGCGACCGCGTGGCCGTGCTCAAGGACGGGCTGCTCCAGCAGGTCGACTCGCCGCGCAACATGTACGACCGCCCGGCGAACCTCTTCGTGGCCGGCTTCATCGGCTCCCCGGCCATGAACCTGGTCGAGGTCCCGATCACCGACGGCGGCGTGAAGTTCGGCAACAGCGTGGTCCCGGTCAACCGTGAGGCACTGGCCGCCGCGGCCGACAAGGGTGACCGCACGGTGACGGTGGGTGTCCGGCCCGAGCACTTCGAGGTGGTGGAGCTGAACGGCGGCGCCGCGCAGTCGCTCTCCAAGAGCACCGAGGACGCCCCGGCCGGCCTGGCCGTGACCGTGAACGTCGTCGAGGAGCTCGGCGCCGACGGTTACGTCTACGGCACCGCCGAGGTCGGCGGTGAGCAGCAGGACCTCGTGGTCCGGGTCAACGGCCGCCAGGTGCCTGAGAAGGGCGCCGTGCTGCACGTCGTCCCGCGGCCGGGCGAGACCCACGTCTTCTCCACCTCCACCGGCGAGCGCCTCAGCGACTGACGCCGCGGCATCGTCGCGGCTCCGGCCCGGCCGGCGCGCGCATCTTGCCTACGTGGCCCCGTACTTCCGCCTCCCGCGGCGGTGCGGGGCCACGGCCCTCCGCCCGCACCCGCCGCCGCACTGTCGCCGCACTGTCGACAAATACCCCGGCATACCGGCCATTTCGAACTCCGTGCGTCAACACGCGATTCGAAAAGCCGCGTCGAACCATCCCCCGACCGAGTGACTAAATGTCGCCAAATCATCACCGACCGCTACGCTCGCCTGCGTGACCCACACAGCCCGCCGTATCGGCCGAACTCTCGCCCTGGTCCTGCCCGTCGTCCTGGTCCTCTCCGGGACGCTCGCGGTCACCATGGTCCCCTGGGCGGACAACTCCCAGTCGCGGATTCTCACCGCATCCGCCGAGACCGTCTCCGTACGCGCCAAGTCCCGCGCTCCGCAGGACGTGCTGCGCGACCAGCTGATCACCGAGCTCCAGGCGAAGGATCCCGGAATCGCTCTGACGCATCTCCAGCTGGAGGTCGACCGCCGGCCGTCGCTCGCCAAGCACTGCATGTCGATCGCCCGCGCGCTCGGCCGTGCCGCCGTCAGCCACTACGGTCCCGCCCGCGCCCAGTCCTTCTCCCGCCCCGTCTGCGACACCTCCTTCGCGTCGGGCGTCGCCCACGCCGGCTGACAGCCCTCTGGACCGACGCCCGCGCCGGCCGTCGCCCTGCGGGCCACGCACCGCGTCCCCGCCGCTTACCTGTCCGTCATGCGCGCCGCATAGGCTGCGCGCATGACGGCAGACTCATCCCCGGGCGCGCCCCTGACCGCAGCAGCGCCCACCCAGGCCGTGGTCCTGGCCGGTGGCCAGGGCTCGCGCCTGCGCCCGTACACCGACGACCGGCCGAAGCCGATGGTCGAGATCCCCGGGACCGGGGTGCCGATCATCGGCCATCAGCTTGCCTGGCTGGCGTCCGAGGGTGTGACGGACGCCGTGGTCTCCTGCGGCCATCTCGCCGAAGTCCTCCAGGACTGGCTGGAGGAGACCGAGCTGCCGCTCCGCGTCACCACGGTGGTCGAGAAGGAGCCGCTGGGCCGCGGCGGCGGCCTCAAGTACGCCGCCGCGCATCTCCCGCACCCCGACCGCCCCTGGTACGCCACCAACGGCGACATCTGGACGCGCTTCTCGCTCCGCGAGATGGCCGCCTTCCACCAGGAGCGCGCCGCCGTCGCCACGCTCGCGCTGGCGCGCCCGCGGATCCCGTGGGGCGCGGTGGAGACCAACGAGTTCGGCCATGTGCTGGACTTCATCGAGTCGCCCCCCTCGCCGTATCTGATCAACGCGGGCGTGTACGTCTTCTCCCCCGAGTTCACCTCGCTGCTGCCCGACCGCGGCGACCACGAGCGCACCACGTTCCCGCACCTGGCGCGCGAGCGCCGGCTGGCGGGTTTCCCGCTGCCGCAGGGCGCGTACTGGCGGGCCATCGACACGGCGAAGGACCTGACGGAGGCGGCGAAGGAGCTGGCACTGCACACGCGTTCCTGAGCGTGAGCGGCCGTACGTACCTCAGCGGTCCCGTACGCATGGCACCACGCCCGTCCACGACGTCGAACGGCCCGGCGCGCATTCCTCGCGCCGGGCCGTTCGACGGTGCGTCGTAGCGGTCGTACGGGTCAGGGGTCGTACGGGTCAGTCAGCCGAGCAGGCCGCCGACCAGACGGCCGGGCTCCTCGCCCGATCCGCCGCCGGAGCCACCGTTCCCGCCGCCGGAGCCACCGTTGCCACCGCCGCCGTTCCCGCCACCGCCGCCGCCGTTGGTGCCGCCGCCCGAGGACGACGGGCCGGACGAGCCGGCCGGGGGCTGCTGCTGCTCGGGGGCCGACTCGCGGGGCTCCTCCCGGCCGGTTCCCTGGGTCTCGGTGGGCTGCTGTTCCGCGCCCGCGCTGCCGGTCTCCCGGACTTCCTCCGGCGTCGGCCGGTCGGCCGTCGGGCCGGCCGAGCGCTCCGCCGACGGCGAGGCGGACTTGCGGGGCTCCTTCGAAGAGCGGTCCTTGTCCTTGGACTTCTGCGGCAGCGGGGAACCCGGCAGGTGGTTGCTCGGCGCGTCGCCGGGACCGGGCACGGTGACCACGGTCGCCGAGCGCACTGCCCCGCCCAGTACGGAACCGACGAGCAGCGTCAGCCCGACGACGAACGCCGCCATGACCGCACCGCGGCGCAGCACCCGGCGCCGCAGTTCCCACAGCTCGGCCCGCGGACCGAGCCGGCGCCATGCCTCGCTCGCGAGCCGTCCGTCGACCGAGTAGACGGGCGCGCCCGCGATGATCAGCGGGCTCCAGGCGGCCAGGTAGATGATGTCGGGCGCGTCGTACGCCGGGACGGTCTTCCACGTCACCGTCATCAGCAGCGCGGCCGAGAGCACCGCCCCGAAGCAGGCCGCGAACCGCTGCCAGAGACCGAGCACGGTCAGCACGCCGACCACGACCTGGAGGAACGCGACCGTCAGACCCGCGCCGACGGGGTGGGACAGGGCGAAGTCGCGCAGCGGCTCCGCGAGCGCCCAAGGGTGCAGCGACTGGAGCCACTTGACCATGGAGCCGCGTTCGCCGCCGTCGAAGTAGACGGGGTCGCACAGCTTGCCCATGCCGGCGTAGATCGAGATGAAGCCGAGGAAGACGCGCAGCGGGAGCAGCACGACGCCGAGGTTCATCCGCCGGCCGGGGTAGTACGCGTGCCGGACCGGGTCGGCGCCCTGCCGGCGGACGCCGCTCTCGTACGTACCGCCGCCGTGTGCATCGACGTCGTAGGCGCCGGCGTCGTACACACCGGTCTCGTACGCGCCTGCGTCGTACGGGCCGGTCTGGTACCCACCGGTCTCATACGCGCCGGTCTCGTACGGGCCCAACTCGCCGCCCGGGTACGGAGCTTCGTCGTACCCGCCGCCGCCCGCGGGCACCCGGGGCAGCAGCCGCGTCCCCGAGTCGTGACTGCGCGGCCCGACGACCGTCGGCGTCGGGCGGGTGTCCTCGTCGAGTTCGATCCGCGGGAGGACCTGGGTGGCGCCGCCGTCGAAGCCGCCCCGGCCGGCGTCCCGTACCGCTTGCAGCAGCCCGGTCGCCCCCGGGTCGCCCGGGGCGGACTTGCCGCTCCACACGACGGGCGCCCGGCGCCGCGCCGCGGCGCCGGTCATGGCGGGGACCCTGGACGTGTCGGCCCCGGCCGCCGCGACCCGCGGCGCGAGGCGCGGGTTCGGGCCGGTGGCGAGCTGCACGCGGAAGCTGGCGTGGTTGACGATGACCTGTGCGGGATCGCACGGCACCTTGACCATGCTCAGCGCGGGCTGGTCGTCGAACCGGGGTGTTCTGGTGTCCACACTCATCTAACCGAGTGACGGGTGTTTAGGACACTGCTTGACGACGAGATCTGTCCGAGACCCGACAAACCGGGCCACCATGGCCCCGCCCGGGCCCGGGCGGAGACGTCAGCCGCGCAGACGCCAGCCGCGGGTTCGTCAGCCGCGCAGACGTCAGCCGCGTCGGCGCGACGCCTCGTAGAGGACCACACCCGCCGCCACGCCCGCGTTCAGGGACTCCGCCCCGCCCGGCATCGGGATCCGCACCAGGAAGTCGCAGGTCTCCCCGACCAGGCGCGACAGACCCTTGCCCTCGCTGCCGACGACGATCACGACCGGCCCGCCGAGCTCCGCCAGGTCACCGACCTCGTGCTCGCCGTCCGCGGAGAGGCCGACCACCGTGATGCCGGCCTTCTGGTAGCCCTCCAGGGCCCGCGTGAGGTTCGTCGCCCGCGCCACCGGCGTACGCGCCGCCGTGCCCGCGGACGTCTTCCACGCGCCCGCCGTCATGCCGGCCGCACGGCGCTCGGGCACGACGACCCCGTGCCCGCCGAACGCGGAGACGGAGCGGACGACCGCACCCAGGTTGCGCGGGTCGGTGACCCCGTCGAGGGCGACGATCAGCGGGTCCTCGCCGTCGTCGAAGGCACCGGCGGCCAGGTCCTCGGGGTGCGCGTACTCGTACGGCGGGACCTGGAGCACCAGCCCCTGGTGGTTCAGCCCGTTCGTCATCCGGTCGAGCTCGGGCCGCGGCGCCTCCATCAGGTTGATGTTGCCGCGTGCCGTCGCGAGTGCGAGCGCCTCGCGCACCCGCTCGTCGTTGTCGATGAACTGCTGGACGTAGAGCGTCGTCGCCGGCACACCGTCGCGCAGCGCCTCGAAGACGGGGTTGCGGCCGACGACCATCTCGGACGTGCCCTTGGCGCCACCGCGCCGCGGCGCGGGACGGCGGGCGGCGGCCTGCTTGGCCTTGGCGTTGGCGACGCGGTTCTTGACGTGCCCCTTGCGGGCGGAGGCGGGCGGGGTCGGGCCCTTGCCTTCGAGGGCACGACGCCGGTTACCGCCGCTGCCGACCTGCATGCCCTTCTTGTTGGACGTGCGGCGGTTCCTGCGCTGGCTGTTCCCGGCCATGACCTACCTGTTTCGTTGCTTCAGAAGTACGTACGTATTACGAGTGTGCCGCCCGGAGGCCCGAGCGGCACAATCCAGCGGCCCTCAGCGGGGCCCGAGCGTCCAGCGCGGCCCGGTCGGGCTGTCCTCGATGACCAGCCCCGACTGCTGCAGCTGGTCGCGGATCGCGTCCGCCGTGCCCCAGTCCTTGCGGTCCCGCGCGGCCTGCCGCTGGTCGAGCACCAGCCGTACGAGCGAGTCGACGACGCCGTGGAGGTCCGCGCCGCGGTCGGACGGGCCGCCCGACCAGTGGTCGTCGAGCGGGTCCAGACCGAGGACCGCGAGCATGGCACGTACCTCGGCCAGCCGGGCGACGGCCGCCTCCTTGTCGTCGGCGGCGAGCGCGGAGTTGCCCTGGCGCACGGTGGTGTGGACGATCGCGAGCGCCTGCGGCACGCCCAGGTCGTCGTCCATCGCGTCGGCGAACGCCGGCGGGACCTCGGGCGCGGGGTCGACCACGCCCCCGGCCTTCTCGACGACGCGCTGGATGAAGCCCTCGATGCGGGCGAAGGCGGACTCGGCCTCGCGCAGGGCTTCTTCGCTGTACTCGATGGTGGAGCGGTAGTGCGGAGTACCGAGGTAGTAGCGCAGGACGATGGGCCGCCAGTTCTTGATCATCTCGGCGACGAGCACCGAGTTGCCGAGCGACTTGCTCATCTTCTCGCCGCTCATGGTGACCCAGTGGTTGTGCACCCAGTACGCGGCGAAGGCGTCGCCAAAGGCCTTGGCCTGGGCGATCTCGTTCTCGTGGTGCGGGAAGATCAGGTCGATCCCGCCGCCGTGGATGTCGAAGGCCTCACCGAGGTACTTGTGGGCCATGGCCGAGCATTCCAGGTGCCAGCCGGGCCGGCCGCGGCCCCACGGGGTCTCCCAGCTCGGCTCGCCGGGCTTGGCGGCCTTCCACATGGCGAAGTCGCGGGGGTCGCGCTTGCCGGTCTCGCCCTCGCCGGACGGCTGGCGCAGATCGTCCAGGTCCTGGTTGGAGAGTTCGAGGTAGCCGGGGAAGGACCGCACGTCGAAGTAGACGTTGCCGTCGGCCTCGTAGGCGTGGCCGCGCTCGATGAGGCCGCGCATCATCTCGACCATCTCGGTGATGTGGCCGGTGGCGCGCGGTTCGTAGGTGGGCGGGAGGCAGCCGAGGGCGTCGTAACCGGAGTTGAAGGCGCGCTCGTTCTCGTACCCGATGGACCACCAGGGGCGGTCCTGGTCGGCCGACTTGGTGATGATCTTGTCGTCGATGTCCGTCACGTTGCGGACGAACGTCACGTCGTAGCCGCGGTACTCGAACCAGCGGCGCATGATGTCGAAGTTGAGCCCCGACCGGATGTGCCCGATGTGCGGTGCGGCCTGCACGGTCGCGCCACAGAGGTAGATCGAGACGCAGCCCGGCGTGAGCGGGGTGAAGTCACGGATCTGCCGGGCGCTGGTGTCGTACAGGCGAATGGTCACGGCAACAAGGGTAGTGGGCCCACGGCAGTGCCCCGGGACCCTTTCGGGCCGCGGGGCGACTTTGTTGCCGAAGCGGTGCGCGGCGTGTGCGAGGTCCTGTCCGGGCGATCAGGCTGGATCAGCGAGCGGCGTCTGGTGCGTGCAGCTGCAAGGCGGCCGGGTTCGCCCATAGCGGAGCTATGGGCGAATTCGACCAACGCGGCAGATGTGCGTGCCAGGCGACGGGAGCCCAGCATGGTCGCCCGGACAGGGCCTACAGGGAGCCGACGATCTTGCGGGGGGTGACCCGGACGACCACGCGCGGGTCGTCGTCCTTGGACGCGGGGTTGAAGTCGGCGTAGTGCTTGCCCGTGTACTTGAGCGAGAGCTCGTCGATCAGCTCCTGGCCGCCCTCGGTGGTGAGGGTGGCGGTGCCCCGGATCTCGGCGTACGTGTACGGGGAGTCGGACGGCTGCACCACCACGGTCACCCGCGGGTCCCTGCGCAGGTTCTTCTCCTTGCGGCGCCCGACCGTCGTCGAGATCAGGACGTCGTCGCCGTCACGCTTCGCCCAGACGGGCGACACCTGCGGGCTGCCGTCCGGCTGGATGGTGGCGATCTGGACGAAGACGGGGGTGTCGAGGACCTGCTGGAGCTGTTCGGAGAGTGCGGCTGCCATGGGGGGCCTTCCACTGGACGCGAATGGTTGACGGCTGTACGAGTACCCGATGGTGCCGGAACCGCGGCGGTGTGCCGGGCATTCACTCGCGGCCCGCGCGTCAGCGTGCCTCAGGGTACCGGGCATGCGTGCGCGGCACGGCGCGTCAGCCGGTCCGTACCACCAGCGCCGTCGCGATGGCGGCCAGTCCTTCGCCGCGCCCAGTGAAGCCGAGGCCGTCGCTGGTGGCGGCGGAGACGGCGACCGGGGCGCCGACCGCCTCGGAGAGGACCTTCTGCGCCTCCTCGCGGCGCTTGCCGATCTTGGGCCGGAGGCCGACCACCTGGACGGCCACATTGCCGATCGTGAAGCCGGCGTCCCGGACGATACGGGCGGCCTCGGTCAGCAGCGTGAGACCCGACGCGCCGGACCACTGCGGGCGCCCGGTGCCGAAGTGCGCGCCGAGGTCTCCGAGCCCGGCCGCGGAGAACAGCGCGTTGCACGCCGCGTGGGCGACGACATCGGCGTCGGAGTGGCCCGCGAGGCCCGGACCCTCGCCCTCCCAGAGCAGGCCCGCGCACCACAGCTCACGGCCCTCCTCGAAGGCGTGGATGTCCGTGCCGATCCCGACTTGCGGGAGGAGCGGCATGGCGGGATCAGAAGCCATCGTTGGCCCTCCTGCGTGCGAGTACGGCCTCGGCGAGGACGAGGTCCAGCGGCCGGGTCACCTTGAAGGCCTCCTCGTGGCCCTGGACGATCACCACGGGGACGCCGAGCCGCTCGACCATGCCCGCGTCGTCGGTGGCGCCCTCGCCGTCCACCGCGATCGCCTCATGGGCGCGTACCAGCGTGTCCCGGTCGAAGCCCTGCGGCGTCTGTACGGCGCGGAGCCTGGCCCGCTCGGGGGTGGCGACGACCGGTTCGGGGTCGCCGCCCGGCCTGGGCTCGACCTCCTTGACGGTGTCGGCGAGCGGCAGCGCGGGCACGACGGCCGGCGCGCCGTCGCGTACCGCCTCGATCACCGCGTCGACGGTGTCGACGGGGACGAGCGGGCGGGCCGCGTCGTGCACCAGCACGGTGGTGATGTCCTCCGGCAGCGCTTCGAGGCCGAGCCGCACCGACTGCTGGCGGGTCTCGCCGCCGGGCACGACCAGGAAGTCGGTGCGGTCGGGCAGGGCGTGGTCGTCGAGCAGGTTCTTGACCTCGCCGGCGCCGTCCGGCGGGGCGACCACGACGACCAGGGAGACGGCCCGGGAGTTGGCCATCGCCCGTACGGCGTGGATCAGCATGGGCGTACCGCTCAGCGCGCGCAGCGCTTTGGGGGCGCCCGGGCCGAGCCGTACACCGCGGCCCGCGGCGGGGATCACCGCGGCGGTGCGGGACGGGCGGGCAGGGCTCGATTCGTCAGACATCCGTAGCTCCGGGAGTCCGGGGTCCGGCCCCGGAATTGGCGCGGCCAGGTTTGTGCAGGCGGCCGACGTGGGTATGGCCTCAGCGAGCCGGGGGCGACGCCTTGACCGACCCCTTCCGTGACGACTGGTCAGGTCGGCGCCCGGGCCCGGCACACCGACAGGGGCGTGGGAGTTTCAGTATGTGCGGCCGTACAGAACGCGGCCGCACAGTCGCGCAGGGGACAGCTAGCGGGGCAGATAGCAGGTCGGGCAATGGGGCCAGACATGCCGCAGCGCCCGGCGACAGCAGATGTGTCATCGGGCACCGCGGCACAACAGTGCTCAGCGCGCCAGGATCAGCGCGTCAGGACGCGAGAACCTCGTCGAGCAGCGCCTCGGCCTTGTCCTCATTGGTGTTCTCAGCGAGCGCCAGCTCACTCACCAGGATCTGCCGCGCCTTGGCGAGCATGCGCTTCTCGCCGGCGGACAGACCGCGCTCACGCTCACGACGCCACAGGTCACGGACGACTTCCGCGACCTTGATGACATCGCCGGAGGCGAGCTTCTCGAGATTTGCCTTGTAGCGACGGGACCAGTTCGTCGGCTCTTCGGCGTACGGTGCCCGCAGCACCTCGAAGACCCGGTCCAGCCCGTCCTGACCAACCACGTCGCGAACGCCGACGAACTCCGCATTGTCCGCCGGTACCCGAACCGTCAGGTCGCCCTGGGCGACCTTGAGCACCAAGTAGGTCTTGTCCACGCCTTTGATCTGGCGAGTTTCGATGGCCTCGATCAGCGCGGCCCCGTGATGGGGATAGACCACGGTGTCGCCAACCTTGAACGTCATGTGACAGGTACCCCTTCCGTGGCTATCCAGAGTAACACGAGAACGGACTGTTCTGAATGGCGTTTCCGCAGGTCAGGGCATATCTCGGGGCTTGACAACAGCAACACGAACGTGCTGCGGAGACCTCCCGGAAGCGGGTATTCGCAGGTCGGAGCGGCTCTGCGGACGGCCCGAAACGCCCTCGTCACACGCTGCATGCCACCCGCACGAAGGGTCTAACATCCCGATTTGCCGGGTTCCGAGTGGTGAACTTTCCCTACTCCGTTCGGCTGCCGATGACCCGTACGGAATTGATCGGGGCGCGCCGAAGCGGGTTTTGTGACACGGAATGCGTTCTCGCCCGGAACCGGTTCATGGACCGGTCGATGAACCGGTCCGGGAAATTGATCACCGGGCTTATGTGAACGGCGTACGAAATCCCCGGACCGGCCACCGCCGCGCGCAGCCCCCGCTTCCCCGCTCAGGGTGCGGAGGGTCGGGTGCAGGACGGGGTCGGCGGCTCGGTAACCTAAGCGCGCTGACACACCCTGCCCGTTCCGACGTACGTCCAAGGAGTTGCCGCCGCCGTGAGCCGCAGCCTTCGACGCGGCGCTCTCGCCGCTACCGCCCTCGCGTTCTCGATCGCCTCGCTCTCCGCGTGCGGTGCGGGCAACGACGCTCAGTCGCTTCAGGTCAAGCCGGACAACGCCGCGGTCTCCGTCGGCAACATCGAGATCCAGAACGCGCTGGTCATCACGCAGGCAAAGGCCAAGGCCAAGGGCCCGGCCGTGGTCTCCGCGACGCTCTTCAACAACGGCACGAAGCCCGAGACGCTCGAGTCGGTCAAGCTGCCCGGCGCCGGCGCCGAGGTGAAGCTGACGTCGGCCAAGGGCTCCGGCCCGGTCACCGTGCCGGCCGGCGGCTCCGTCGTCCTCGGCGGCGAGGGCAACGCGTCCGCGGTCATCGCGAAGGGTCGCGAGGCGGCGAAGGACGGGGACGCGCAGAAGGTCGTCTTCGAGTTCAGCGAAACCGGCGATGTGCAGCTGAGGGCGTTCGTCGTCCCGGCGGCCGGTTACTACGCGGCGTACGGCCCGTCGGCGGCAGCCGCGGAGCCCACCGCGAAGCCGTCGCCCCCGGCATCGCCGACGGCGCCGGCGACCACGACGGACCGGCCGGGACGGCCCGGCGGCGAGGCGTCCGGCGAGCCGGCCGACGACGGCGAGGAGCCGGGCGAGGGCGAGGGCACCCCGTCGGACGAGTCGTCCGCGTCGCACGGCACCGATCACTGACCGTCTGTATCCGCACAAACGAGGTACACGCAGGAAGGCGCCCCCGCCGGGAGAACCCGCGGGTGCGCCTTCCTGCATAAACGGGGAGCGGCTTACGGCTCGAACTTGTACCCCAGGCCGCGGACCGTCACCAGGTACCTCGGGGCTCCCGGGTCCGGCTCGATCTTGGCCCGCAGGCGCTTGACGTGGACGTCCAGGGTCTTGGTGTCGCCGACGTAGTCCGCGCCCCACACCCGGTCGATCAGCTGCATCCGGGTCAGTACCCGGCCCGCGTTGCGCAGCAGCATCTCCAGCAGGTCGAACTCCTTCAGCGGGAGGTCGACCTTGCCGCCGGAGACCGTGACGACATGGCGGTCCACGTCCATCCGGACCGGACCGGCCTCCAGGGCCGCCGGCGTGACCTCCTCCGGCTCACCCCGGCGGCGCAGGACCGCGCGGATGCGGGCGACCAGCTCCCGCGAGGAGAAGGGCTTGGTCACGTAGTCGTCGGCTCCTATCTCCAGGCCGACGACCTTGTCGATCTCGCTGTCCTTGGCGGTCACCATGATGACCGGGACGTTCGACCGGCCGCGCAGCTGCCGGCACACCTCGGTGCCGGGGAGTCCGGGCAGCATCAGGTCGAGCAGGACGAGGTCGGCGCCATTGCGCTCGAACTCGTCGAGCCCCTCGGGCCCGGTGGTCGCGATGGCGACCTCGAAGCCCTCTTTGCGGAGCATGTAGGACAGGGCGTCGCTGAAGGATTCCTCATCCTCGACGACGAGCACTCGGGTCACGGAAGGACCTCCGGGGCAGGAATGGCTGCTGTTGAGTCAAACGCGGAGCGGGTGGCATGGGTGGTGGTGCTGCGGGTCGTGTCGTAGTCGTACGGGTCGTCGCCGGCGCCGGCGGCCTCCATACCGGCGGTCTCGATGCCGGCGTCCTCGCTGTCCGCGTCCTCGTCGACATCGCCCGGGACCAGCAGTCCGCCGCCGGGCCGGCCCTCCGTCGTGGCCTGGTCGCGTACGGCGCCGGCCTCCGGGAGCCGCAGCGTGAACGTGGAGCCCTGACCTTCCGAGCTCCACACCGTGACCTCCCCGCCGTGCGAGGCGGCCACGTGCTTGACGATGGCGAGGCCCAGGCCGGTGCCGCCGGTGGCCCGGGAGCGGGCCGGGTCGACCCGGTAGAAGCGCTCGAATATGCGCTCGCGGTCCTTCTCGGGGATGCCGATGCCCTGGTCGGTCACGGCGATCTCGATCAGATCCCCGCCGGGCGCGGTGACCCGGCGCCCGGCGATGCCGACGCGGGTGCGGGCCGGACTGTAGTTGACGGCGTTCTCCACGAGGTTGCCCAGGGCCGCGGCCAGCTGGCCGCGATTGCCCCAGACATACAGGTCGGCGGTGCCGCCCGTGGCCATGGTGATCTGTTTGGACGACGCCGTGTGGCGGCAGCGGTCGATCGCCTCGGCGACCAGGGTGTCGACGCGGACCGGCTCGGCGTCCTCCAGCGGGTCGTCGTTCTGCACCCGGGAGAGGTCGATGAGCTCCTGGACCAGATTGGTCAGGCGGGTCGCCTCGATCTGCATCCGGCCGGCGAACCGGGTCACCGCCTCGGGGTCGTCCGACGCGTCCATGACTGCCTCGGAGAGCAGCGAGAGCGCGCCCGTCGGGGTCTTGAGCTCGTGGCTGACGTTCGCGACGAAGTCGCGCCGTACCGCTTCGATACGGCGGGCCTCGGTGAGGTCCTCCACCAGCAGCAGGACGAGGCGGGAGCCGAGCGGGGCGACCCGCGCGGAGACCGCCAGGGCTTCGCCGCGGCCGGTGCCGCGCCGGGGCAGGTCGAGCTCTACCTGCCGTATCTCACCGTCACGGCGGGTGTCGCGCGCCATGTGCAGCATGGGTTCGACGGCCAGTTTGCCGCCGCGGACCAGGCCCAGCGCGTACGCTGCGGAGCTGGCCTTCACCACGCTGTCCCCCTCGTCGAGGACGACGGCGGACGAGCGCAGCACGGAGAGCACGGTGTCCACGCCGGGCGGCAGTACGGGGTCCGTGTGCAGAGAGGTCCTGGTGGGGCGGGCCTGGTCGCGCTCGCTCCAGCGGAACGCCAGCATGGCGATCACGCCGGTGCACACCCCGGCGATCGCTGCCAATGCGGCGACCGCCGCGTTCACGTCCATGCATCCAGGTTAAGCAGGCCCGATGACAGTTCCACAGCCGTTCGGGTGGCACCTCGAACAGTCGTCGCCCAGAGTTCACCGTGGGGACGGGACCGGTTCACTTGCGGTGCCGGAGCCGGACGCGTACGGGACAGAACGTGGGAGCGTGGGGGTCCGGAAGAGCCCCCGTCGGGACCGAGCGGGACAAGACCGAGCCGGTCGAGAGCGGGACAAGAGAGGGACAGCCAATGCGGGACGCGTACCACGAGGAACTGGACTCGATCGGCGAGGGCCTGGTCGAGATGGCCCGGCTCGTCGGGTCGGCGATCGGGCGGGCCACCACGTCCATGCTGGACGCCGATCTGAAGCTCGCCGAAAGCGTGATCGCCGCGGACCAGAAGGTGGACGATCTCCAGCACGACCTGGAGGCCAGGGCCATCGCCCTGCTGGCGCGCCAGCAGCCGGTCGCGACGGACCTGCGGATCGTGGTCACGTCGCTGCGGATGAGCGCCGACCTGGAGCGCTCCGGCGACCTGGCGCAGCACGTCGCCAAGCTCGCCCGGCTCCGCTTCCCGAACTCGGCGGTTCCGGACGACCTGCACGCCACCATCCTGGAGATGGGGCAGCTCGCGCAGCGCCTGATGGCCAAGGCGGCCGAGGTCATCATCACCAAGGACGTCGACCTCGCGCTCCAGCTGGAGCAGGACGACGACGAGATGGACCTGCTGCACCGCACGCTGTTCCAGCACCTGATGGACGACCGCTGGAAGCACGGCATCGAGACGGCGGTCGACGTGACGCTGCTGGGCCGGTACTACGAGCGGTTCGCGGACCACGCGGTGTCCGTCGCCAAGCGCGTGGTGTACCTGGTGACGGGCGAGCACGCGGACGAACTGCAATCCGCCCCGGCGCAGGTCGAGGGCCCGTAGGGGGTGTCGTCAAAGTCCCGCCTGACCCGCGGCGTCTGGCACGGCACCTCGCTGCGTTGTCGGAGTCATCCAAGTACGTCCAGTACGAGGATGATCTCCCCCAGCCTGGCGGCTGGGAGGTGCCCCCACCGCCTTGCGATGCACCGCACCAGACGCCGCGGGTCCCGCCCTTCGGGCGGACGGCGCTACTTCGACGACACCCCCTAGCCCGGTTTCCCGCAACGGTCCGCGCGGTCCTGCGCGTGTGCGCCGTTGATGCGCCCTTGGGAGTGGGCATGCAATGGGCAGCAGGCAGTACGCGTCGTACGCCTTCGAGGAGGATCCCCATGGCCGATTCCCCCACGCCCAACTCCCAGCAGGAACAGCCGGCCGAACCGGTCCGTCTGCCGCTCCTCGGCACCTGCGGCTGCGGCTCGGGCTGCGGCTGCGGCTGCCAGTCGGGCGGGCCGTGCCAGTGCGGTGGCTGCTGCGGCTAGCAACGCGAACGGAAGGGCCCCGTCCAGCCGGACGGGGCCCTTCGCCGAGCCTGCTTGGCCGCAGTGGCCTGATCGCTCCTGATCGGGCGGGAGGTTACTTCTTGCCCTGGTTCTTGACGGCCTCGATCGCCGCCGCGGCCGCCTCCGGGTCGAGGTACGTGCCGCCCTGGACCAGCGGGTTGAAGTCGGCGTCCAGCTCGTAGTAGAGCGGGATGCCGGTGGGGATGTTCAGGCCCGTGATGTCGTCGTCGGAGATACCGTCGAGGTGCTTGACCAGGCCGCGCAGCGAGTTGCCGTGCGCGGCGACCAGGACGGTGCGGCCGGCCAGCAGGTCGGGGACGATGCCGTCGTACCAGTACGGCAGCATGCGCTCGACGACGTCCTTCAGGCACTCCGTGCGCGGACGCAGCTCGCTCGGGATCGTCGCGTAGCGCGGGTCGTCGCTCTGCGAGAACTCGGCGCCGTCCTCCAGGACCGGCGGCGGGGTGTCGTACGAGCGGCGCCACAGCATGAACTGCTCCTCGCCGAATTCGGCGAGCGTCTGCGCCTTGTCCTTGCCCTGGAGCGCGCCGTAGTGGCGCTCGTTCAGGCGCCAGGAGCGGTGCACCGGGATCCAGTGGCGGTCCGCGGCCTCGAGGGCGAGCTGCGCGGTGCGGATGGCGCGCTTCTGGAGGGAGGTGTGCAGTACGTCGGGCAGCAGGCCGGCGTCCTTCAGCAGCTCACCGCCGCGGACCGCCTCCTTCTCGCCCTTCTCGGTGAGGTTGACGTCCACCCAGCCGGTGAACAGGTTCTTCGCGTTCCAGTCGCTCTCGCCGTGGCGGAGGAGGATCAGCTTGTACGGTGCGTCGGCCATGCGTACGAGCCTAATAGACGCGGACGCGGCCTCGCGCGCATGGGGACGGCGGTCTCGACTGACGGACGGCGTCAATTCGGTGGCGCCCGGGAGCGCGGCGACTGTAACTTGCGGAGGTTGCTTGCGCCTCTTACATCCCTGGGGGGATCCCGATGTCCGTTGCCAGTCTCAGGCGGGCCGCGCGCGAGAGTGTCGCGGGACTGCCCCGGGCGTTCTGGTGGTTGTGGGCCAGCACGCTGGTCAACCGGCTCGGGGCCTTCGTCGCCACCTTCATGGCCCTGTACCTGACGCTGGAGCGGGGCTACTCGGCCTCCTTCGCGGGACTGGTCGCCGCGCTCCACGGCCTCGGCGGTGTCGCCTCCTCACTCGGTGCCGGGGTGATGACCGACCGGCTGGGGCGCCGGCCCACGCTGCTCATCGCCCAGAGTTCGACGGCCGCCTCGGTAGCGCTGCTCGGCTTTATGCAGCACCCGGCCGCCATCGCGGCCGTCGCCTTCCTGGTCGGTATGACGAGCAACGCCTCGCGCCCGGCGGTGCAGGCGATGATGGCCGACATCGTCCGGCCCGAGGACCGGGTGCGCGCCTTCGCGCTCAACTACTGGGCCATCAACCTGGGGTTCGCGATCTCCTCGGCCGCCGCGGGCCTCATCGCCGAGTACAGCTATCTGGCGGGCTTCCTCGGCGAGGCCGCGCTGACGCTGCTCTGCGCGGTGCTGGTGTTCGTCAAGCTGCCGGAGTCCAGGCCGGAACGCGGGGCGGCGGGGGCGAAGGACGGGGCGGAGATCGGACTCGGGACGGTCCTGCGCGACGGGCGCTTCATGGGCGTCGTCGGACTGTCCTTCCTGATCTCGATGATCTTCATGCAGGGCTCGGTCGGCCTGCCGGTGGCGATGGGTGCGGAGGGCTTCTCCCCGTCCGACTACGGGCTCGTGATCGCGGTCAACGGGGTGCTGATCGTCGCCCTCCAGATCCCCGTGACCCGCTTCATCGAACACCGCGACCCGCAACGACTGCTGGTCCTCTCCGGCCTGCTGGCGGGATACGGCTTCGGGCTGACCGCGTTCGCCGGGTCGATCGGGGTGTACGCGCTGACGGTGTGCGTCTGGACGCTGGCCGAGATCGTCAACTCACCCACGCAGATGGGCCTCGTGGTCCGGCTGTCCCCCGCGCACGGGCGCGGCCGCTACCAGGGCGTGTACACGATGTCCTGGTCGGTCGCGGCGCTGCTCGCGCCCCTGATGGCGGGTTATGTCATCGACCGCTTCGGCGCGCGGTGGCTGTGGGCCTCGTGCGCGGCGCTCGGCACGCTGGCGGGGCTGGGGTACTGGCTGCTGATGCGGCGGCTGCCGGCGGAGGCCGGGGCGTTCCCGGACGACGGGACGGCCGGCTCCGACGCCGTCGCCGCTGACGTCATGGCCGCCGACGTCGCTCCGGAGGCGGTGGTTCCGACGGCCATGGCACCTACGGCTGTGGTGCCCACGGGTGACGTTCAGGGCCGGCGGCCGGCCGACTGACCGGCGGCGGCCGGATCCTGAGGCCGCCGCCGGTCCCGACGCGGCCGGTCCGTCAGGTGGTGGGGCGCTGGGTCAGGTGCGTGAACGCGTCCAGGTTGCGCGTCGATTCACCCCGTGCCACGCGCCACTCGTACTCCCGGCGGATCGCGCTCGCGAAGCCGAGTTCGAGGAGGGTGTTGAAGCTGCCGTCCGCCGCCTCCAGCACCGTGCCGAGCAGCCGGTCCAGCTCCTCCGGCGTCACCACCGCGAGCGGCAGCTTGCCGGCCAGGTAGATGTCGCCGAGCCGGTCGATCGCGTAACTCAGCCCGTACAGGCGGAGGTTGCGCTCCAGCAGCCAGCGGTGCACGGCGGCGTCGTTCTCGTCGGGGTGCCGGATCACGAACGCGTTGACCGACAGCGAGTGCTTGCCGACGATCAGCGAGCAGGTCGTGGAGAGCTTGCGCGTGCCGGGGAGTTTGACGACGTACTGCCCCGGTTCCGGGCTCTCCCAGTCCAGTTCGGCGTCCGTCAGTGTCTGCTCGATGACCTTCAGCACGTCAGCCATGGTGCGAGCGTACGCGACGGCGGTGATCGTGCATCGCCGCGGTGTACACGTCCGCCGTGGCCGACGCGGCGGTGTCCCAGCCGAAGGAGCGGGCATGCCGGGCCGCCGCGCCGCCCATCCGCGCGGAGAGGCCGGGATCGTCGACGAAGCGCCGCAGGGCGCGGGCGTAGTCGGCGGGGTCGTGGCCGGGGATGAGCAGGCCGCTGACGCCGTCGCGTACGGCCACGGGCAGACCGCCGACCGCCGCGGCCAGCACCGGCGTACCGGCCGCCTGCGCCTCTATGGCGACCAGGCCGAAGGATTCGCTGTACGAGGGCATGACCAGGACGGACGCCGCGCGGAACCAGTCGGCGAGCTGGTCCTGCCCGACCGGCGGGTGGAAGCGGACGAGGTCGGCGATGCCGAGGCGGGCGGCCAGCTTCTGCAGGCCCTCGGGCTTGGCCAGGCCGCTGCCGCTGGGACCGCCGACGACGGGGACGACCAGTCGCGTACGGAGGGACGGGTCCTGCCCCACCAGCGCGGCGGTCGCGCGGAGCAGGATGTCCGGGGCCTTCAGGGGCTGGATACGGCCGGCGAAGAGCGGAATCAGGGCGTCCTGCGGCAGGCCCAGGCGGTCCCGGGCGGCGGCGCGGCCGGCGGCGGGCCGGAAGCGGTCCAGGTTGACCCCGGGGTGGACGACGGCGACCTTGCCGGGCTCGGCCTCGTAGTGGCGTACGAGCTCGTCCGCCTCCTCCGCGGTGTTGGCGATGAGCCGGTCCGCGGCGCGCACGATCTGGGTCTCGCCGATGACGCGGGCGGCCGGCTCCGGGGTGTCGCCCTCGGCGAGCGCGGCGTTCTTGACCTTGGCCATGGTGTGCATGGCGTGGACGAGGGGGACGCCCCAGCGTTCTGCGGCGAGCCAGCCCACGTGCCCGGAGAGCCAGTAATGGGAGTGAACGAGGTCGTAGTAGCCCGGGCGGTGGCCGGCCCACGCCTGCATCACGCCGTGCGTGAAGGCGCACAGCTGGGCCGGCAGGTCCTCCTTGGCCAGGCCCTCGTACGGTCCGGCGTCGACGTGCCGGACCAGCACCCCGGGGGCCAGCTCGACCAGGGGCGGCAGGCCGCCGGTGGTGGCCCGGGTGAAGATCTCGACCTCGATGTTGATCGCCGCGAGACGCTTGGCGAGCTCGACGATGTAGACGTTCATGCCGCCGGCGTCGCCCGTGCCGGGCTGGTGCAGCGGGGAGGTGTGCACGCTCAGCATCGCGATACGGCGCGGCTTGCGGTGCCCGCCGGGCAGGCGCAGCCGGGGCGGGGCGGCGAGCCGCCCGCCGAGCCTGGACACGTACTGGCTCACGTGACGGGTCCTCTCGCTGGGGGCGGGCATGGCGGCGGGGCCCACGGGAGCCCTCCAAGAGCAGCAACCACCGGAACCCGCCCTCGCATTTCCGCTTTACCAAACCATTACCGGCCAGGACTCAACCATTGACGCAGGCGAGGGCGGCCGGCGGGGGTGGTGGACCTGGGCGGTCGGGGATGCGGAGGAGAGCGCCTACCCTCTATGCCATGGTCGGCCGCACCCCTCCCCCGCCCCCGGCCCGCCGTGGGCCTCCGGTGGGCACGGTGACGCGCGGGACCACCAACCCCAACCGGCTGCGCCGCATGGACCGCTGGATAGCGGCCACGCACGGCGCGGCGCTGCGCCGCTGCGCCGACCCGGTGGCCGTGGATCTCGGGTACGGAGCCGCCCCCTGGACGGCCGTGGAGCTGCTGACGCGGCTGCGGACCGCGGCGCCCGCGGCCCGCGTGGTGGGCATCGAGATCGACCCCGCCCGGGTCGCGGCCGCGAAGCCGTACGAACGCGAGGGCCTGGCCTTCCGGCACGGCGGCTTCGAGGTCCCGCTCGACGGCCACGGCCACCGCACTCCGGGCGGGCACCACGGCCCCGCGCTGATCCGGGCGGCGAACGTCCTGCGGCAGTACGACGAGGCCGAGGTCGCCGCGGTGTGGGAACGGCTGAGCGCGCGACTGGCGCCGGGCGGGCTGCTGGTGGAAGGCACGTGCGACGAGATCGGGCGCAGGCACGTGTGGGTCGCGCTCGGGCCGGAGGGACCGCGCACGGTGACGTTCGCGACCCGGCTCGGTTCCCTGGAGCGGCCCTCCGACCTGGCGGAGCGCCTCCCGAAGGCGCTGATCCACCGCAACGTGCCCGGCGAGCCGGTCCACGCGTTCCTGCGCGACTTCGACCGCGCGTGGGCGGCCGCGGCGCCCTACGCGTCGTTCGGCGCCCGCCAGCGCTGGATCCGCTGCGCCCGCGACCTGTCGGCGGACTGGCCGCTGACGGACGGGCCGGGACGGTGGCGCCAAGGAGAGATCACAGTCCGCTGGGCGGCCCTCCGACCGACCGCGCGGGCGTAACGGCAAAACCGACGGGAACGCCTGACAGCCACCAGCCGTTTCACGATCACGCGGGGAGGGCTGTCGGTTTCTGCCGAGTCGTGGCACCATCCCGGAGTCCGTGCAAAGTTACTGACGGTTAATCACATTCGGCTGCCGACCCACGTGTCCAGAGGGGGACTTGTGAACCGACGCCGCGGCGCCACCGCACTCACTCTTGTCTGCGCGCTGTCACTGCTGGCCGCCCCCGGCCTGGCGCATGCCGCGCCAAAGCCCAAGGCGCCCAAGTCCCTTGAAGAGGTACGCAAGGAGATAGACAGCCTCTATCACAAGGCGGCAGCCGCCACCGACGCGTACAACGCCGCAGAGGAACAGGCCGAGAAGCAGTCGGCCCAGATCGTCGCACTGGCGAAGGCGATCGTCGCGGGGCAGAGCAAGATCGAGAGGCTGAAGGGCTGGGCCGGCGCCGCCGCCCGCGCGCAGTACCGCACCGGCGGCCTGCCGCCGGAGGCCCAACTGGCACTGAGTGACGACCCGCAGCAGTTCCTGGAGGGGGCCGGCCGGCTCCGCCAGGGCGAGAAGGCGACGAAGGACCTGCTGTCCGAACTCGCGCGCACGCAGGCCGACTTGCAGACGTACACCGCGAAGGCGGGCGACCACTGGCAGTCCCTCGAAGCCAACCGGGTGAAGAAGGAAGCGGCCAAGAAGCAGATCACCCGGCAGATCGCCGAGGCCAAAGCGCTGGAGTCCACGCTGGAGGCGGAGGAGCGGGCGCGGCTGCTCCAGCTGGAGCGCGACGCGCAGTTCAAGGCGCAGACGGCCTGGCTGGACTCCGGAGTCCTGAAGGAGATCAACGGCAAGGCCAGCGAGCAGGGCAGAACGGCTGTGCGGTTCGCGACGGCGCAGATCGGCAAGCCGTACGAGTGGGGGGCGGAGGGCCCGTCGACGTACGACTGCTCGGGCCTGACCTCGCAGGCGTGGGCCGCGGCGGGGCGGGGCATCCCGCGCACCTCGCAGGAGCAGCTGCGGCTGCTGCCGAGGGTGGAGCTGAAGGACATGCGGCCGGGCGACCTGATCATCTACAACAAGGACGCCAGCCATGTCGGGATGTACATAGGCGACGGAGCCATCGTCCACGCCCCCCGCCCCGGCCGGAACATCACCATCGCAGGCGCGGGCTCCATGCCGATCCTGGCGGTGGTCCGCCCAGACGCGTAGGCGGCCGGGGGCCGCCGGGAGGGCGGACGAGGCCGGGGCCGGAGCGGACCACGGCCCGGGCCGGGCGGCCGACGGAAGGCGACCCACCCAACGGGCGCCCGCACGAGCCGCCACCCACCGGCCTGCGGCCGCTGAGCCGAGGGAGCGCCCATCCCGGGCCAACTGCGCCCAAACCACCACCCGACGGCCGGTGAGCCGGGGCCGGGCCCCCGCGAGAACATGGCGCCCTGCCCACCGGCCTGCGGCCGCTTGGCCGGGGCCGCGCCCATCCCGAGGCGTCCGCCCACCACCCGGCGGCCGCTGAGCCGGGGCCGGGCCCGCCCCGGGGAGACCGCGCCCCGCAACCACCCACCGGCCTGCGGCCGGGGGCGGACCCGCAAGCGGGGCACCAGCAGCCCCGGGGCCCCGCCCCGGGGGCCGCCCCCCACTCATCAGTCAGCGGTGGAGGGACGGGAGTCCAGGGTGGGCGCAGCCCATCGCGCAGCGACGCGACCGCAGGGAGCGCCCTTGACACCCGGCCCGCAACCGCCATCATCACCAACCGGGCGGCCCCCCACCCGAACGAACTCGCCCCCGGGTCATCCAGCCGTGCCCTCCACGCAGCAGGACCATCCGCCCACGGCGCATTGATCTTCGCTTTCGCGTGATGTTCGTCATTCCCCCACACGCCCTTTCCCGGCGGATGCGGCATATGACAGGGGCGGATCTTCGTTCGCCATTCCGCATCGGCGTCCGCTAACGCTATGGTCCCGGTCTGGCGGGACGTAGATCTGCGCTCCGCCGCACCCTCGGGGGGAGGGAAGGAAACCGAGACGATGCCCGTACCCGTACCGCGGCAGAGGGACATCCCGGCCGCGGAGAGCGGTCAGGCCGGCCTGCTGCAGCAGCAGGCCAGAAGTACCAGTGACCCCGGCCTCACACTGCTGGTGATAGAGGACGACCCCGCCGGCACCTTCACCGTCCCGGACATGCTCGACGCCTCGGGCAAGCGGATCCGTATCCGTACCGCCCGGAATCTGACCGAGGCCGAGCGGCTGCTCACCGACGACGTCCACTGCATCCTGCTCGACCTCGACCTCGCCCTCCCGACCAGGGCGACCGCGGCCATCGCAGGCACAGGCACAGGCGGAGGCACAGGCACCGGCGGAGGCACCGGCACAGGCGCCGGCGCAGCCACCGCCACAGCCACCCACAACGACCAGCTCGACACGCTCCGGCACGTCCTGCGCCTCGCGCCCCGCCACGCCGTCCTCGCGCTCGCCGGCCAGGCCGACGCCGAGCGCGCCGCCGAGGCGGTCCGCGTCGGCGCGCAGGACTACCTCTTCCGCGACGAGCTCGACGGCCGGCTGCTCAGCCGCGCCATCCGGTTCGCGGTGGAGCGCAAACGCGCCGACACCGCCCAGTACAAGCTCGCCGAGTCCCGGCTGCGCGCCCAGGAGAACGCCCGCCTGGAGCGCGGCCTGCTCCCCACCCCGCTGCTGCACGGCTCCGACCTGCGCTTCGCCGCCCGCTACCGGCCAGGCCGCAGCAGGGCCCTGCTCGGTGGCGACTTCTACGACACCGTCCGTACGCCGGACGGCACCGTCCACGCGATGATCGGCGACGTCTGCGGCCACGGCCCGGACGAAGCCGCTCTCGGCGTCGAACTCCGCATCGCCTGGCGCGCGTTGACGCTCGCGGGGCTGTGCGGCGACGAGCTGCTCTCCACGCTGCAGCAGGTCCTCGAACACGAGCGGGACAACGAAGAGATCTTCGCGACCCTCTGCACGGTGGACATCGCCCCCGACGGCCGGCGGGCCGGGCTCTGCCTGGCCGGCCACCCCGCCCCGCTGATATCCCGCCCCGGACGACCCGCGCAGCTCCTCCCGTACGACAACAGCGGCCCCGCCCTGGGCCTGCTGCCGCGCGCCCGCTGGCCGCGCCGCCAGGTCGAGCTGGGCGGTTCCTGGAGCCTGATGATGTACACCGACGGCCTGATCGAGGGACGCATCGGATCGGGCACCCAGCGTCTGGGCCAGGACGGCATGGTCGACATGATCAACCGTCAGCTCGCGCAGGGCCTCGACGGTGAGGAACTGCTGGAGGCGGCCGTGGCGCAGGTGCGCGAGCTGAACGGCGGCGAGCTCACGGACGACGTGGCCGTACTGCTGCTGGACCGCGGACGCTGACGTAGGAACGCTCCCGGCGCGGATCGGCCGGGCGGGCGCGGATCAGCCGGGCACAAATCAGCCGGGCACGCATCAGCCGGGGCTGGCCTACCGCCCGCCGTTGTACGGCCCGTACGGCCCGTCGCTACTGCTGCCGCCCCGCCGGCCACTGCCACCCGACACCTGCTTGAGCGCGGGCCGCACGTCCACCATGAAAACGATGGTGGCGATCAGGCCGGCGATCTGCAGGAACAGCATCGGCACGAACAGGTTCACCACCACGGTGATGCCGAGGAGGATCAGCCAGAACGGCTTGGTCTGCTTGCCGGCGGCGCGGTACGCGTCCTCGCGAGCCGTCACGGCGAAGAACAGCGCCACCACAGCCAGGACAAGCATGGCGAGAAAGAGCAGCTGGGTGAAAAGGCCGAATCCCGAGAGCAACATGCCGTGCACCACCTAGTCAGTCAATGAAGCGCCTCGCGGCCAACGTACCCGCACAACGAACCGGGCACCCCCTGGGTGCCCGGTCCACTTACATCCCGCTGTCGCCTACTTCTCGGCCGGCGGGGTGGTCTTCTTGGCCGCGACCGGCTTGCGCGGGGCGGCGGTCTTCTTCGTGGAGGCGGCCTTGGACTCCTGCGCGGGGACCTCGGTCTTCACCTCGGCCTTCTCCTCGGCCTTCGGCTCCGGCTTCGGCTCCGCGTTCGGCTCGACCGCCACGGCGATCTCGGCGATCTCCTCGGCGGCCTCGCCGCGCCACGCGCGCACGGTCTGCTCGCCGTGCTCGGCGACCTTCTCGTACGCCTCGCGCGCCTTGACCGCGTACTCCGCGGCCACGCCCACGCTGCGCAGCGCCAGGTCCTGAGCGGACTCGCCCAGCTTCTTCAGGTCGGTGTCGATCGTGCCGAACACCTCGTTGACCTTCGCCGTGACGGTGGCCTGCGCCTCCTTGGCCTGCGCGGTCACCTTCTCCTGGACGGCCTTGGGGTCGGTGTTGCGCACAGCCTCGATACGGCCGGGCGCCTCGGCCTGGATCTTCTCGATCAGCGCCGGAACCTTCTTGGCCTGCTGCACGGCGAGGTCGGCGGTGCCGGCGGCGAAGTAGAGGGGGGTCGGGTCGGTGAGGGTCTTACGCAGGTCATCGGTGATGGCCATGACTGTGGTCCTCCCGGATCGCAGTTCGAAGTTCAGTTTGAGGGTGGTGCGGCATCACTGGGGCCGGCCGTGCGGGGGCCGTCAGCGGCGGTGTCGTATCCGGCGTCCTGGTCCGCGTCGAGCCCGTCCACGCCGAGCCCGTCCACGCCGAGCCCGTCCCCGTCGAGCCCGTTCTCCTTGCGGAAGGACGCATAGATCTGGAGCAGCACCTGCTTCTGCCGCTCGTTGATCGTGGGGTCGGCGAGTATGACGGCGCGCGTCTCGACCTCGTCCCGGTCCCGCTCGTCGAGAATCCCGGCCTGCACGTACAGCGTCTCGGCGGAGATCCGCAGCGCCTTGGCGAGCTGCTGCAGGATGTCCGCGCTCGGCTTGCGCAGGCCGCGCTCGATCTGGCTGAGATACGGATTGGACACCCCGGCGGCTTCGGCAAGCTGCCGCAACGAGAGCTGGGCGGAACGCCGCTGCTCGCGCAGATACTCACCGAGATTGCCGACGTTGAGTGATGCCATGCTGCGATGGTGCAACACTAGCGCTAACTTTTGCAAGCACATGCTTGCAAAAGTGCGCCACTTCACGCATTCGCCTTGCCCGGTACGGGACCCTGTGCCGCTTCCGACGCCTGATTCTCAGCCGGGTTGCTTGGCCATGACGACCAGACCCGGCCCGCTTTGCTCATCTGCAGGGAGCCGAAGTTCGGCGACCGGGCGCAGTCCAGCCTGCTCGATCAGGTCCACGAGTTGTTCCGGCCGCCATTTGTGTGTCGTCCAACGAACGGGTACACCTCCGTAGGCCTCGGTGCGCACCGCGTCTTCGTCGCCGACGTGTGTTGCGGTGATGAAGTGTCCGCCTGGCTTCAGGGCGCGCGCGAACAGGGCGAGAACCTGGGGAAGGACGTCACGGGGGAGGTTGAACAGTGACCACCACCCGAGCACGCCGCCAAGGGACGCTTCACCAAGGTCGAGGTCGGTGGCAGAGGCGACGCTGAAGCGGCATTGCGGATGAAGACGGCGCGCGTTCTCGATCATGCGAGGGGAGAGATCGACCCCGGACACGTCGAGTCCGCGTTCGGCAAGGTAGGCGGTCACCGTTCCGGGTCCGCAGCCGACGTCGAGGACAGGCCCAAGCTCGCTCACGGTGTCAGCGAAGGCGTCGATTGATGCCTTGAGCCATGGATGGCTACGGATGTCGCCGAATCCCGTCGTCACCACCATGTGGGCGTAGTTGTCGGCCACGCGGTCATAGGACTCACGGACCACGTCGAGATCGGCTGGCCGGTCAATATGGTGGGCGCGCATCAGCCAACGATAGTGCGCGACGGACAACGGGGACTGGGGAGCGCCGGCCTGTACGCGAACGGGGCGGCGTACTCCGACGTGGTGTCGGTGTACGCCGCCCTGGCGTGGAGCGGGTTGCGGGAGGTGGCCCGCGTGGTCATGGCGGTTACTTCGGGTCGCGGTTGAACTGCGCCTTCGACCAGCGGTAGCCGAGGACGGTGAGGCCGAGGCACCACGCGATGGTGATCCACCCGTTGTTGCCGATCTCGGTCCCGAGGAGGAGTCCGCGCAGGGTCTCGATGGCCGGGGTGAACGGCTGGTACTCGGCGACCGGCTGGAACCAGCCGGGCATGGAGCTCAGCGGGACGAAGGCGCTGGAGATCAGCGGCAGCAGAATCAGCGGCATGGCGTTGTTGCTGGCGGCCTCGGCGTTGGGGCTGCCCATGCCCATGCCGACCGCGATCCAGGTGAATGCCACGGCGACCAGTGCGAGCAGTCCGAATGCGGCGAGCCATTCCAGGACGGTGGCGTCGGTGGAGCGGAAGCCGATGGCCGCGGCGACGGCGCCGACGAGGACCACGCTGATGATCGCCTGCATCACGCTGCCGGCGACGTGCCCGAAGAGCACCGAGCCGCGGTGGATGGCCATGGTGCGGAAGCGGGCGATGATGCCCTCGGTCATGTCGTTGGAGACGGAGACCGCGGTGCCGACCACAGTGCTGCCGATGGTCATCATCAGGATGCCGGGGACGATGTAGGCGATGTAGTCGGCGCGGTTCCCGCCGCCGATGCCGGCGCTCATGGTGTCGCCGAAGATGTAGACGAACAGCAGCAGGAGCATGATCGGGGTGAGCAGCAGGTTCAGGGTGAGGGACGGGTAGCGCCGGGCGTGCAGGAGGTTGCGGCGCAGCATGGTGGACGAGTCGCGGACGGCGAGGGTGAGGGAGCTCATCGGGCGTTCTCCTTGGGCTGGTTGGGGATGCAGGCGCCGCCGGTGAGGGCGAAGAAGACGTCGTCGAGGTCGGGGGTGTGCACGGTCAGCTCGTCCGCCTCGATGCCGGCCGCGTCCAGCCAGTCGAGGATGGAGCGCAGTTCGCGTTGGCTGCCGTCGCTGGGGATCTGCAGCGACAGTGCCTCGTCGTTGGGGGCACCCCCTGCTCGAGCGGAGCCGAGAACTTGGGGGACGGTGACCTCGCGCAGTGCGGAGGCGGCCGACTGGTAGGCGGCCGGGTCGGCGAAGCGCAGGCGGACGTGTCCGCCGGGGACCAGCCGCTTGAGTTCCCGGGCGGTGCCCTCGGCGGCGATCTTCCCGTCGTTCAGGACGGCGATGCTGTCGGCGAGTTCGTCGGCCTCCTCCAGGTACTGGGTGGTGAGGAAGACGGTGACGCCGCCGGTGACGAGTTCGCGGATGATCTGCCACATGTTGTGACGCGAGCGCGGGTCGAGGCCGGTGGTGGGTTCGTCGAGGAAGATGATCCGCGGGTCGCCGACCAGGGTCATCGCGATGTCCAGGCGGCGTTTCATGCCGCCGGAGTAGGTGGAGGCGGGCTTCTTCGCGGCCTCGACCAGGTCGAACCGCTCCAGCAGTTCGGCGGCGACCCGCCGCCCCTCCCGTTTGGACAGGTGGTGCAAGTCCGCCATCAGGAGCATGTTCTCCTCACCGGTGATCAGCCCGTCGACCGCGGAGAACTGCCCGGTGACACCGATCGCGGCACGCAGGGCGTGTGGGTCGGTGGCGAGGTCGTGGCCGCCGACGCGGATCTCACCGGCGTCGGCGGTGATGAGGGTGGAGAGGATCTTGACGGCGGTGGTCTTGCCGGCGCCGTTCGGGCCGAGCAGGGAGAAGATCGTTCCTTCGGGGACGGTCAGGTCGATGCCGTCGAGGACGGTCTTGTCGCCGTAGGACTTGCGCAGCCCGTTCGCGGCGATGGCCACATCAGTCATGAGGGGGACTCCTTCTGCCGGCTGCGGATTACAGGCTGCGGGCGGTGATGTCGCCGTAGGCGGTGGTCGCGTGGATGTTCAGACCGGCGGCGGCGCCGTCGGTGTTCTTGAGCGCGTTGTTGACCCGGCCGTATCCGGTGCCGGCGTCCAGGGAGGCGGAGACTCCGCGGGCGGCCCCGACCGAGATCTCGCCGTGCTCGGTGCGCAGTACGACCGCGCCGCGCACGGCCTCGGTGACGTGGATGTCGCCCTTCTGGGTGCTGATCTCGGCAGCATCGGTCAGGCGGCCGACCGTGATGTCGCCGGCGCTGAGGGTGAGGCGGGCGCTCGCGGCCTCGTCGAGCTTCACCGTGCCCTGCGCGCCCTCGAAGGCCACGTCTCCGAGCCGCCCGACGCCCCGGAACTCGGCACGGGCTGCCTTCGCCTCGATGCGGGAGCCGGCGGGCAGCTGGACGGTCACCTCGATGGATCCGGAAGGACCGAGGATCCGGTTCTTCGCCGCCGGTACCTCGATCCGCAGCACGCCGTCGCTGTAGGCGACTTCGGTCTGCTCGGCCGTCTTCACGTCGCGGCCCTTCGAGGCGTCCTCGGGCAGGACCTCGACCGTGGTGTCGGCCCGGTCGGCGGCGATGAACCGGATGCGTCCCGCGGGGATGTCCAGGACGGCTGAGACTGCGGCGGGGGTGTCGAACTTCTGCATCGTGCTCTCCTTCGGCCCGTTGTTTCTGATGATGGAAAAGCTACGTTGCATTCACTGATCTGGCAACACGTTCGTTGCGCGCGATTGCCATCACTGCAGGTAAAACGAGAGAATTCATTGCAATGGCCTGAGACCTAACGCAACAACCCTCCCCGCATTCATTGCAATGAATTGACGATGAACGCTATGGTGGGGGCACCAAGGAGCACGAAGGAGACCGTGATGCCGGGAGGCAGGCTCACTCAGCAGGAACGTCAGCAGATCGCACTGGGGCTGGCCGACGGCCTCGCCTACGCGGAGATCGCCAGACGTCTCGATCGTCCGACATCGACGATCACGCGCGAGGTGATGCGCAACGGCGGCCCCACCGCCTACCGCGCCGACCTCGCCCACCGCGCCACCGAACGCCGCGCCCACCGGCGCCGGCAGACCGCACCCCGGGGGCCCGAGTCGCCCCCGCAGGCACATGGACGCGACGCCGAAGCCGTGCGCGAGTACGAGGAGGTGTTCACCACCGCCCTCATGGGATCGGGCCTGCCCAAGATGATGTCCCGGGTGCTGACCTGCCTCTTCACTACCGACGCCGGCAGCCTCACCGCGTCCGAACTCGTCCAGCGCCTCCAGGTCAGCCCGGCGTCCGTCTCCAAAGCGATCTCGTACCTCGAGAGCCAGGACCTCGTGCGCCGGGAACGCGACGAACGCCGCCGCGAGCGCTACGTCGTCGACAACGACGTCTGGTTCCAGTCGATGATGGCCAGCGCCCGGTCCACCGCCCAGCTCGTCGAGACAGCACGGCAGGGCGTCGGCATCCTCGGCCCCGACACCCCGGCCGCCGACCGCCTCGAGAACATCGCCCGCTTCCTCGACTTCGTCAGCGAGGCCATCACCCGCGCCGCGGAGCAGGCCCGCGACGTCCTCCACACGCAACCCGAAACGGCCTCGAACGGCGCTGCCGCGCCGAGTTCGGACGGCTGAAGGACGACCGGTGGACATCCGGCGGATCCCCCCGCGCCGCACGACGCCTCGGCGGGCGCGCCGCGTGACCAGCGCCCAAAGGGTCCACGGGCCTATGCGAAAAGCTGACCAGACGTACCGCTGAAGCTGGTTAGATCGAGCCAGGCGACGCCGACGGAAACCGCGAAGGCGGCCCCGCCCGACAGAGCCCGACAGAGGGAGACACGATGAGCATGGCCACGAGGACGGACACGCAGTCGCCTGCGCTGCACGCTGCGGACAGCCACGATCTGATCCGCGTGCACGGCGCGCGCGTGAACAACCTCAAGGACGTCAGCATCGAGCTCCCGAAGCGCCGGCTGACGGTGTTCACCGGCGTCTCCGGCTCGGGCAAGAGCTCCCTGGTGTTCGCCACGATCGCCGCGGAGTCACAGCGGATGATCAATGAGACCTACAGCACCTTCGTGCAGGGGTTCATGCCGACGCTCGCGCGGCCCGAGGTCGACGTACTCGACGGGCTGACGACGGCGATCATCGTCGACCAGCAGCGGATGGGTGCCGACCCCCGCTCCACGGTCGGCACCGCCACCGACGCCAACGCGATGCTGCGCATCCTCTTCAGCCGGCTCGGGAAGCCGCACATCGGCCCGCCCAGCGCGTACTCCTTCAACACCGCCTCGGTCCGGGCGAGCGGTGGGTTCACGGTCGACCGCGGTGCAGCCAAGACCAAGACGGAGAAGGTGACCTTCAACCGCACCGGCGGCATGTGCACGCGCTGCGAAGGCCGGGGCACGGTCTCCGACATCGACCTCACCCAGCTCTACGACGACTCCAAGTCGATCGCCGAGGGCGCGTTCACCATCCCCGGCTGGAAGTCGGACAACGTGTGGACCGTGGGGATCTACGCCGAGTCAGGCTTCCTCGACCCGAACAAGCCGATCGCCAAGTTCACCAAGAAGGAGATGCAGGACTTCCTCTACCGCGAGCCGACCAAGGTCAAGGTCAACGGGGTCAACCTCACCTACGAGGGGCTGATCCCCAAGATCCAGAAGTCGTTCCTGTCCAAGGACAAGGAGGCGATGCAGCCGCACATCCGTGCGTTCGTGGAGCGGGCGGTCACCTTCACCACGTGCCCTGAGTGCGGCGGCACCCGGCTCAGCGAGGGGGCACGGTCGTCCAAGATCAAGCAGATCAGCATCGCCGACGCGTGCGCAATGGAGATCCGCGACCTGGCCGAATGGGTCCGCGGCCTCAAGGAGCCGTCGGTGGCGCCGTTGCTCACCGCGCTGCAGCAGACCCTCGACTCGTTCGTGGAGATCGGCCTCGGCTACCTCTCGCTCGACCGGCCGGCGGGCACGCTGTCGGGCGGCGAGGCGCAGCGCGTCAAGATGATCCGCCACCTCGGTTCCTCGCTCACCGACGTCACCTACGTCTTCGACGAGCCCACCATCGGCCTGCACCCCCATGACATCCAGCGGATGAACGACCTGCTCCTTCGACTGCGGGACAAGGGCAACACGGTGCTGGTCGTCGAGCACAAGCCCGAGGCCATCGCGATCGCCGACCACGTCGTCGACCTCGGCCCCGGCGCGGGTACGGCGGGCGGCACCGTCTGCTTCGAGGGCACCATCGAGGGGCTGCGCGCCAGCGACACCATCACCGGCCGCCACCTCGACGACCGGGCCGCACTCAAGGACACGGTGCGCAAGCCCACCGGCACGCTGGAGATCCGCGGCGCCACGCGCAACAACCTCCAAGGCGTCGACGTCGACATCCCGCTCGGGGTGCTGTGCGTCGTCACCGGCGTCGCCGGCTCCGGCAAGAGCTCACTGATCCACGGCTCCGTCCCCGGCTCCGCGGGCGTGGTGTCGGTCGACCAGGCACCAATCAAGGGCTCGCGACGGAGCAACCCGGCGACGTACACCGGACTGCTCGACCCGATCCGCAAGGCGTTCGCGAAGGCCAACGGCGTGAAGCCGGCGCTGTTCAGCGCCAACTCCGAAGGCGCCTGCCCCACCTGCAATGGCGCCGGCGTCATCTACACCGACCTGGCGATGATGGCCGGCGTCGAAACCACCTGCGAGGACTGCGAGGGGAAGCGCTTCCAGGCATCGGTCCTCGAGTACACCCTCGGCGGCCGCGACATCAGCGAGGTGCTCGCAATGTCGGTGACCGAGGCCGAGGAGTTCTTCGGCGCCGGCGAGGCGCGCACGCCGGCCGCGCACCGCATCCTCGACCGGCTCGCCGACGTCGGGCTCGGCTACCTCAGCCTCGGCCAGCCGCTCACCACGCTGTCCGGCGGCGAGCGGCAGCGGCTCAAGCTGGCCACCCACATGGCCGAGAAGGGCGGCGTCTACGTCCTCGACGAGCCGACGACCGGTCTCCACCTCGCCGACGTCGAGCAGCTGCTCGGCCTGCTCGACCGGCTCGTCGACTCCGGCAAGTCGGTCATCGTCATCGAGCACCACCAGGCGGTCATGGCACACGCCGACTGGATCGTCGACCTCGGCCCCGGCGCCGGCCACGACGGCGGCCGGATCGTCTTCGAGGGCACCCCCGCCGACCTCGTCGCCGCCCGTCCCACCCTCACCGGCGAGCACCTCGCGGCCTACGTCGGCGCCTGACCGCGAGTTCGGCGGCCGGTGCTTCACCCACGTGCGTGGGTGAAGCTCTCGGACTCCCTGCATCTCCCCGCATCAGCGAAACCCGCACAGCGGGATGGCGTGAGCGCGATGATTTCGGGGCGGCGCGGCAGTCTCTATTGCCGTACACCCGGAGTTGAGAATGAGGAGCGAGTCCCATGCGCATCGTGATCAGTGAGTTCATCAGCCTGGACGGCGTCGTGCAGGCGCCGGGCGGACCCGGCGAGGACACCGACGGTGGCTTTGCCCACGGCGGCTGGACGCATCCGTTCTTCGACCCGGAGGTGGTGGGCGGCGCCTTCGACGACGCGATGAGCAAGGCCGAGGCGCTGCTGTTCGGCCGCCGTACGTGGGGGACGATGGCCGCGGCGTGGCCCGAGCGGGCCGGCGACCCGTTCGCCGACCGGCTGAACGCCATCCGGAAGTACGTCGTGTCCAGCACGCTGGGCGACGACGAGCTGACGTGGGACAACACCAGTCGCATCCCCGGCGACGAGGCCGTCGCCCGCATCCGGGAGCTGCACAAGACCGACGGCGGCGACCTGTTGGTCATGGGGAGCCCCACGCTCGTGCGCACCCTCCTGAGCGAGGGCCTGGTCGACGAGCTCCGGCTCATGATCATGCCGGTGCTCCTCGGCGGCGGTAAGTCGATCTTCCCCGACGACGGTGCGCTGCGCACGCTCGAGCTGGTCTCCACGGTCATCAGCGGCACGGGCGTGCACGTGTGCACCTACCGGCCGGTCATCGAGCAGTAGGTCGCGGCGGGGCGCCGGGACTCCCTTGCGGCAGGGTCACTCCCGGTGCCCTTGCAGACACAGGACCCAGTCCGCTTACAGTCCTCGGTCGTGACCGAATCGACGCCGAGCTGCTGGGCAGGGCCGGGCTCACCGTCGACGCCCGGCTGATCCGCGAGCCCGACGAGAGCGAGAGACCCCGGCAAGGACAGCAGGCCTTCTTCCTGGCCCACAGACCCAAGTAGCTCCTGCTCCTGCTGCTACTGCGCCGGCGGTCGGGTGGGATGCCCGTCGAACCAGAGTTTGTGGACCGCTATTTCGAGGGTGGACTCGGTGTCCAGGACGCCTTCCAAGGGGCGGACCCGCCGTTGCAGGAACTCCCACAGTTCGGTGTCGTCGGCGACCAGGACCTGGGCGAAGACATCCGCCCGGCCCAGCATCGTGGAGACGTAGCTGACCTCCGCGTACGAACAGAGCGCGGCAACGACCGCGTCGTGGTGCTCGGGGGCGACCCGCAGGAACAGCAGGGCCAGCCGGCCGTGGCGGAACCGGCCGGGGTCCGCGAAGGCGGCGATCTTGAGGATGCCCGCCTCCTCCAGGCGCCGGAAGCGGCTGCGCACCGTGCCTTCGGAGACGTTCAGTGAGCGGCCGATCTCACGGAATGCCCGGCGCCCGTCCTGTTCCAGCTCGGCGATGATCGCGCGGTCCAGGTCATCCAGTTCGGTCATGCCCCCGATCCTAGAGGGATCCCGGGCGCAAGACCCGATGTGGATCATGCATTGCGCAGCAGTCCACCCGCAGGCGCCCTGATTGCGCACCCAGACCCGCTCACGTCTCCGCATCGCGCAGTCGCAAACTATTGAACTTGCGCATCGCGCAGCGTACGGTTCCGTTCATAACGCAATGCGCGCCCACGCCGGCCCATAGATCCGCATTGCAGAGCGTGAGACCTTCCTGGATGCGCAAGGAGACAGTGATGCCGACGCCCGAGCCACCCCACTTCGCCTGGCCCCACGGGGCCGAAGCAGCTGTGTCCTTCACCTTCGATGTCGACGCGGAGGCCGGCTGGCTCGGCGAGGGTGAGTCCTACGCCAGCCGGCTGACCACCCTGTCGGAGGGCCGGTACGGCGTGGTCCGGGGCATGCCCCGCATCCTGCGCCTGCTCTCCGAGCACGGCATACGCGGCACGTTCTTCGTGCCCGGTCACACCGCCGAGCTGTATCCCGGCACCATCCAGGACATTCTGGAAGCAGGCCACGAGGTGGGACACCACGGCCATATGCATCTGCGCAGCGACAAGGCCACCCCGGCCGAGCAGCGCGCGGAGATCGAGCAGGGGCTGGCCGCACTGGCCGGGGCGGGGGCGCCGACACCGGTCGGATACCGCTCCGCCTCCTGGGAGTTGACCCCCGAGACGTTCGACCTGCTGATCGAGCACGGGTTCGACTACGACTCCTCCTGCATGGGGGACGACCGGCCGTACTACGAGGTCCACGACGGCAGCACGCTGCTCGAACTGCCGGTCCACTGGTCGCTCGACGACTGGCCCCGGTACGGCTGGAACATCGACACCGGAGGCAACACCGCCCCGCCCGGGGAGCTCTACACCTCCTGGCTGGCCGAGTACACGGTCGCCAGGGCCGAACGGCGGCACGTCGTCTACACGATGCACCCCGAAGTCATCGGCCGTCCGCAGCGGTTCGTCGAGCTGGTGCGACTGATCGAGGAGATCAGTCGTGTCGGCGGTAGCTGGCAGGCTCCGCTCGCCGACGTCGCCGCGCACGTCCGGCCGCTGCTCTCCGCGCCGCGATGAGCGCCCGGCACACGCGGTTCGTCTCCACCGCGGTCACTCCGCGGGAGCGCGGACGGGAGTTCGGCGAAACCTGGCGTTCGCAAGTGGCCGGGACGGTGGACGCGTACCGCGTCCTCTTCACCCGGTCCGGAGTCAGCGGCCTGGACGGGCCGGGCGCTGCGGCGCTCGCGGCGGCCGAGGAGTGGGCGCCGGACCTGGCAGCGGAGATCAGGGGGATCGCCGAGGGCGCTGCCCTGCCGGTGACCGCTGTCGCGGCCATCAACGCCAGGACGGAAATCCTGGCTGGCCGCGCCGTCCGCCCGCCCGCTTCCGTCCCCGGCCCGGGGTCGGGGTCGGGGTCGGCCTCGGTACGGGCCCCCGCCCCTGGTGAGTGCACCACGCTCGTGGCACTGCGCGGTCCGGGCGAGGAGCCGCTGGCCGTACAGAACTGGGACTGGTACGCCGGGCTCGCGGACAACTGGCTCGAGTGGGAGATCCCGCACGCCTCCGGGCGGCGCACGGTCACCCTCACCGAGTACGGAATCGTCGGCAAGATCGGCATCAACGACCGGGGCGTCGGCGCGCTGTTCAACATCCTGCACCACCGGCACGACGGCGGAGCGATCGGTGTGCCGGTCCATGTGGTGGCGCGGCGGCTGCTGGACGAGGCCGGCTCGGTGACCGACGCGCTCAGAATCCTCGGGTCCGCGCGCGTGTCGGCGTCCACCACCATCACCGCGGTCGGGGGGCTGCGGGCCGGAAAGACGGCGATCGCCACCGAGCTGTGGCCCGGCGGCCCCGGGCACGTACTGCCCGACCCCGACGGACTGCTGCTGCACACCAACCACTTCCTGACGCAGCCGGGCGCTCCGGGCGACACCGAACCCGTGACCGCCCCGGACACGCTCGTCCGTTACGAGGTGCTACGGCGCCGACTCACCGGGCGCGGCCCCGACCTGACCGAGGCCGAGGCACGGGAGGCCCTGAGCGACCACACCGGTCCTGTCTGCGTGCACGCCGCCTCCGGCCGGCCGGACGAGTTCCAGACGCTGGCCACCGCCCAACTCGACTTCACCACCTGCGGACTGCGCATCAGCGCCGGCCCGCCCTGCGAAGCAACTCCCTCCCGAGCGACAAAGGAGTGATCCACGTGATCCGGCTCAAGCGCATCGACAACATGGACATCCTCACCCACGACGTACAGCGGCTCGTGGACTTCTACCACCACACCCTCGGACTCCCGTTCCAGCTGCCGTACCAGCCGGACGAGGAGTGGGCAGCCGTCGACCTCGGCAACCTCACCCTCTACATCTTCAAGTCCGAGGCCGGTACGCACGCACCGCGCCGCACCGAGGTCAATGCCGAGAACGCGCCGGGGCTCGACTCGTTCGCCTTCGAGGTCGACAACCTGGACGACGCCTTCGCCGCCCTGGACGGCCGGGTCGAGTGGGTGACGGCGAACGAGATCGTCTGGAAGCACCCGTCCGGCACCTGGTACCGCTACCGGCCGTTCTACGACCCGGACGGCAACATGCTGTACGTCACCGAGCCGCACAAGACCACAGCGGCCACGGCGGGTGCGGCATGAGCGCCCCCGGCCCCACCCGCGCGTCCGCCGGCCCGCGCGACCTGACCGGGCGCCGGGCGCTGATCACCGGCGCGAGCCGCGGCATGGGACGGGCGCACGCCCTGGCTCTGGCGGTCCGAGGCGCGTCGGTCGCGCTGGCCGACCTGGACGAGGCGGAACTCTCCAGGACCGCCGCCGAGATCACCGCCGCGGGCGGCACCACGGTGCCGTTCACCGCGGACATCACCGTACGGGCCCAGGCCGAGCAACTGGTCGGTGCCGCGGCCTCCGCGCTCGGCGGGCTCGACATCCTCGTACACAACGCTGGGCTGATGTTCTCCATGACCGGACTCGCCGACACCGACGACGAGGACTTCGACCGGCTGCTGGCGGTCAACGTCCGGGCTCCGCTCTATCTGACCCGGGCCGCCCTGCCGGAACTGCGCCGCAGCTCCGCCGCCCGCGTCATCTTCATCTCCTCCCAGTGGGGCCAGGTGCCCGACGGCCACAGCTACGGCTACATGGTCTCCAAGGCAGCCCAGCTGGGCCTGATGAAAACGCTGGCCAAGGAGTTCGCCGGCGAGCGGATCATGGTCAACGCGGTCGCGCCCGGCGCCGTGGCCACCCGCATGGTGCCGCGGGAGAACTACGCGGACGAAGTCGCCGCCGTGCCGATCGGCCGGCTGGCCGACCCCTCGGAGATCGCCGAAGTGGTGGCGTTCCTCGCCGCCGACACCGGCGGATTCATCACCGGCCAGACCATCCCCGTCAACGGCGGCGCCCTCCTCGTCGGCATCTGAGCCGCCGCCCCGACCTCCCGCCCCAAGAACCCGGCTCAACCCCCGAAAGGACCACGCTCATGTCCTCTCAGCTCACCAAACGCGACCAGGCCGAACGAGCCATGCGGCACTCCTGGTTCCCCGTGGCGCGCTCCACCGACCTCGGCACGCCGCAGCCGGCCGTACTGCTCGGCGAGCAGCTCGTCGCGTTCCGGGACGCCGACGGCACCGCCCGGGTCACCGCCCGTCGCTGCCCGCACCGGGGCGCGGACCTGTCCCTCGGTGAGGTGCACGACCGCTCCATCGGCTGCCCGTACCACGGCTGGCGGTTCGACGGGGCCGACGGCCACTGCACCCGCGTGCCGTCCCTCGCCGACCAGAGCCGTATCCCACCGAAGGCGGCCGTCCGCGCCTACCCCGCCGTCGAGCGCTTCGGGCATGTGTGGACGGTGCTGGAGGAGCCCGTCACCGAGCTGTACGACCCCGAGGGGTGGCGCGGCCGTGACCTGGTCTGGCTGGCCGCCGACCCGCTCGACTCGTCGACCGGGGTGGCGGTCGCGATCGAGAACTTCCGCGACGTGGCGCACTTCCCGTTCGTGCACAAGGTGTCGATGGGCCCCACCCCCGAGGTCGTCGAACCCCTGGAGGTTCGCCGCGACGGCCTGGACGTCCACATGCACCGCACGCTGGACGCGAGTTCCGGCGACTGGGCCGCCCAGGGCGACTGTCTGATGGCGTACCAGTGCACCGCACCCGGCTTCGCCAGCATCAGTTACCACTACGAGCGCGCGGGCCTGCGCGTGGTGGCCGGCTTCCCGTCCCCCGTCTCGTACGAACAGGTCAAGATCTTCTGGGGCGTGGCCAACGAGCGGGACTTCCGCGGCGACTCGCTGGAGGAGTGCCTGCGGGTCGAGGAGATGGTGTACCTGGAGGATCTGCCGATCGTGGAAGGCCTCCAGCCCCGCGAAGTCCCGTGGGACGGCGAGTTCCCCGAATACTCCGCCCCGGCCGATCTGTTCACGCTCAACTACCGGCGCGCGTTCGGCGAGCTGATGCGACGCACCGAACTCCTGCTGACCCGTGAAGCCGTTCCCGCCCAGGGGCAGCCATGACGAACCGGAACGACGCACCTCCCGTCCTGCGCGTCGCGCGTACGGAACTCGTCGCCGACGGCGTGCTGGCCCTGACCCTCGTCGATCCGGGCGGCGCACCGCTGCCGTCCTGGACCCCGGGGGCCCATGTCGACCTGCACCTCGCTCCCGGCCTGATCCGCCCGTACTCGCTGTGCTCCGATCCGGGCGACCCGACCCACTACCGCGTCGCCGTCCTGCGCGTCCCCGGCGGCCGGGGCGGCTCGGTCCACACCCACGACCGGGTACGTACGGGCGACACCCTCCCGGTCTCGGTGCCGCGCAACCACTTCGAACTGGTCGATGCCGAGCGGTACTTGCTTGTCGCCGGCGGCATCGGCATCACCCCGCTGCTGCCGATGGCACACCGGCTGACCGCGCTGGGGAAGCCCTGGCGGATGCTGTACGGCGGCCGCTCCCGCACCACCATGGCCTTCCTGGACGAACTTCCGCCGGCCCGGGTCACCGTGGCTCCCCAGGACGAGACCGGACTGCCCGACCTCGCCGGCTTCCTCTCCCCCTGGCCCGACGCCACGGTCTACGCCTGCGGCCCGGACGGCCTGCTCACCGCCGTCCGCGAGCTGCACCCCGGCCCGGTGCACACCGAACGCTTCACCCCGCCGGTCCCGTCGAACCCGCAGGACCCGTCGGGCGGTACCTCGCGGGGGCAGAGCTTCACGGTGCGGCTGTCCCGCTCCGGCCTGACCCTCACGGTGCCCGCGGACCGGAGCGTTCTGGAGGTCGTCCGCGAGGCGGGAGTCAGCGCGGACTCCTCCTGCGAGATGGGCATCTGCGGCAGCTGCGAGACCAAGGTCCTCGAAGGCGTCCCCGATCACCGGGACGACCTCCTCACCCCGGAGGAGAAGACCGGCGGCTGCACCATGATGATCTGCGTCTCCCGCTGCCTCGGGGACCGCCTCGTCCTCGATCTGTGACGACGCAAGGCCCTCTCGCACCCCAGCCCCACATGTCGCCGTCCCGGCACGCCGTACGTCCACCGTCCACGTACCCGCGCTCCCCCGAAGGGGCCACACATGTCATCCCAGCAAGTCGTCCAGCCGGATCAGCCCGGCCGGCCCGGCGGGCCCGATCAGTCAGCCACACCCCACGCCTCGTCCCCCGTCATGGCCAAGAAGATGCGCTGGTACGACGGCTTCGCCATGTCGCTGACCATGCCGGCCGCCCTCGTCGCCTCCCTCGGCGGATCGATCGGCGGCCTGGGCGCCTGGGGCGCCGTCGCGCTGTGGGCCGTGTCCATGGTGCTGGCCACCGCCGCCAACTGGATCTACACCGAACTGGCCGCGATGTTCCCCGACTCCTCCGGCGGAATAGCGCACTACGCGACCGAGGGCTGGAAGCAGCGGGCCCCCGTCGTCGGGCCGCTCGCCAGCATGGGCTACTGGTTCCCCTGGACCACGTCCCTCGCGGTGTACGCGGGCATCGTCGGCTCACTCGTACAGGCCCAGTGGTTCCCCGGCCAGAACTGGAGCGTGCGGCTCGGCCCCGCCGAACTCAGCTTTCCCCTCGCGGTCGGCCTCGTGGTGATCCTGCTGCTGTTCGCCGCCGCGATGACCGGCCTGCACGCCGCGATGTGGGTCGTCTACCTCACCGGCGGCATGCTGCTCGTCCCGCTGGCCGTCTTCATCGCCGGCCCATTCCTCAGCGGCGACTGGAACGTGGCCAACCTGCACTGGAACCTGCACGGCGCCGCCGGACTGCGTGAGGCGCTGGTCTGGCTCTACATCCTGGCCTGGACCTCGCTCGGGGTGGAGGTCTGCGCGACGTTCGCCCCCGAGTACAAGGACACCGTCAAGGACACCTCGCGGGCCCTGCGCGCGGGCGTGCTGTTCTCCCTCGGCGTGTTCGTCCTGATGCCGCTGGCACTGGCCGGATACGTGGGCGAGCAGAAGATCGCCGACGACCCGACGACCTTCTACGTACAGGCCTTCCAGAGCCTGATCGGCGGCGGCGCGGACCTGATGATCGTGTTCCTGATCGGGTCCTTGCTGCTCATCATGATCACGGGCCTGGCGGACGGATCCCGCGTGCTCTACACCATGGGCGTCGAGGGCACGACCGTCCGGCAGGCCGGCGTACTCAACCGACGCGGCGTCCCCGCCAGGGCACTGGTCGTGGCACTGGTGATCAACGTCCTCGTCCTGACCGTACTCAAGACGCCTCTGGCCATCATCGTGACCGGCAACCTGGGCTACATCCTGACCCACGCCCTCGCGCTCTCCGCCTTCGCGCTGCTGCGCCGGGACCGCCCCGGCGCCGTACGCCCCATCCGCCTGCCGGGCTTCTTCGTCCCGCTGGCCTGGCTACTGGCCGCGGTCCTGGTCGTGATCCTGGTGGTCGGCGCGACCGGCTTCTCCATCAGCGGCTACGGCGGCTACAAGGAACTGGCCGTCGCCCTGACGGTCCTCACGACCGGCGTGCTGCTGTGGCTCTACCGGACCAAGGTGCAGGACCGGATCACCACGGACGACCGGATCACGAGGGAGGACCGCTCGTGAACACCGTCCGTCGGTCCCGCCGGTCCCGCCGCCAGGCGAGGAGAGCCGCTTCCACCCGCCATACGGACGGCACGGCCGCCATCTCCAGCGGTGCCTTGGCCCTCGCCAGGACCCTGTGCAGCCTCCGCGCCGTGTCGAACGCCCGCTCCGGCTCGCGCTCCGGCTCCGCGCTCAGGGTGAGGGCGGATCTGATGACATCCGTGTAGACCGACTGGACCGACTTGAAGTCGAGCAGCCGGGGGAGATCCTCCTCCCAGCCCCGCGAGCTGCCGCTCCGGACCGCTTCGACCGCATCCCGCCAACGCCGGGAAACCTCGGCCGCCTGGGCGGCGGGATAGCGCATCAGATAGAGGTGGGTGGCGAGGTCGTACAGCGGGTCGCCGAACATGGCCAGTTCCCAGTCGATGGTCCACAGCTGGTCACGCTCGTCGATGACGAAGTTCTCCCGGTGCAGGTCACCATGCAGCAGGCAGAAGGGCCGGGGGCTCAGGCCCGCCACCCGTCTCCGTAGCCGTTCCAGGCCGTCGGACGGAACACCGAGCGCGTGGAACAGGGCACCGTAGTCACCGAGGTGCGCACGGTAGACGCGCTCTTCCGTGAAGTGGATCAGCCGCTCCAGGAACCCGGCAGTGTCCCCGTTGTCGGGCCGGTCCTCTTTCGCGCAGCTCCGGGCGATGGGCAGCATGTCGGGCTGGATGGCCGTCAGTTCGCTGACCAGAGCAAGGAGTTGTTCGACGTACCGAAGGGGAATCGCTTCACCCGACGTGAAGTAGTAGCCGAGCGTGCGGCCCTCGATGAATCGCTGCAGTCCGAAGTCGTCGACGTCGATGATGTCCGGAATGCGCGTGACGTGGCCCGCGAGGGCCCGGATCAGCGCGTCCTCCGAGTCGAAGCATCGCCGGTCGAACCACAGCAGACCCTTCCTCGGTTCCCGGCACTTCCAGCGAACCTGCCTGCCCCCGATACCACTGTCCGAAGGCAGCGGGAACACATAGGTCTCGTGGTGGTAGCCCTTGAGCGGCCCCTCGAGCGCGGGCTCGTTCCGGCTCAGCAGGGCAGCGCGCCGCCGAGTCGGGGATGCCGGTTCGGCTGTCACGTCCCGATCTCTCGCCTGGGTTGGTGCCGATGATGCAGAGGGGGCACGGTACTCCTTCCGCCGAGCCGGGTACCCCCGTTGGCACGCAGGTGGCCGTGGGTGTCGCCCGCACGGGCGTAAGCACGCGCGCGTGTACGGCAGCAGGTACGACAGCGCTCACCCCACACGGCCGCCGCTCCGCACCAGGTCCAGGATCGGCAGCAGCGAGTCCACCACGACCTCCGCGCCCGCGTCGTACAGCCTCTTCGCCCGCTCGTCGTCCCGGGCGTAGCCGAGGAACGGCACGCCCGCGCCGTGCGCCGCGTGCAGGTCCGACGGGGTGTCACCGATCATCAGGGACCTGGCCGGCTGGGCCCCCAACGAGGTCAGGGCGCGGTTGAGGCAGTCCGGGTCCGGCTTGAGCAGGTCCAGCCGGGCGCTGCGGCCGTGGATGTGCGTGCCGAAACAGTCGCGCAGGCCCCGGCCGGTGAGGTAACGGTCCACCACCCGCGGGGAGTTGTTCGTCGCGATGGCCAGCCCCGCGCCGGTGGCCAGCCAGGTGCGTATCAGCGGGTCGGCGTGCGGGGTGGGCCAGGCGGTGGCCGTGGCGTGCAGCTCCTCGCCGGTGAGCATCTCCTCCAGCGCCTCCACCAGGTCGCTGCCCGGATGGATGCGGTCGACGGCCCGCAGTACGGCGTGCGGGTCTCCGGACAGCCGGTCCTCATCGGTCAGCAGGACATGCCGGCCACGTTCCTCCAGCCAGGCCACCAGCCGCTCGGCGACCTCGTCCGCCAGATGGCCGGCGAAGAGACGGCAAATGGGCCCGTCGAAGTCGAAGAGGACGTGCTCGGCTCCCGCGACCAGCCTCCTGAGCGCCTCGGTCACGGGCACCGCCTGTTCGGTTCGCGTCGTATCAGAAGTCACTAAGAGAGTGTCAGGTCCGACGCGATCGTGTTCCAGAGGGCGTCGAACCACTTCTGCGACTCCTCCACGAACGCGTGGTCCTGCGCGCCCGCCCGCCGCTCGAAGGAGAAGAGCAGCGACTGGGTGCCGAGCGCGTCGTACAGCTCCACCGGCTCGTCGCCGATCTCCTCCTCCCTGCGGGTGACCCGGTAGTACGCGAAGAGCGCCTCCGAGCCGTTCAGGAGGTACAGCTTCACCGGCGGGGTGAAGGGCAGCGCCTTGAAGGACACCGTGACGTCGATGCCGTGGGTGCCGCGCAGCGCGAGCAGGTTGTGCCGCAGCACCTGCCCCTGGGAGTTGCGCTGGAGCAGCCATCGTTCGTGCACCGCGTGGTCGTGGGCCGCGTTGTCGTCGGCGGAGCCGCCCGCCGGACCGGCGACGGCGGCCGGGAACGCCAGGTCGATGTCGCGGCTCGGCAGCAGGACACGGACGTGGACGCGGTCCGGCCTGATCCGGCCCGCGTGGATCAGGCGCAGCGGTTCACCGAGCGCCAGCATCAGGGATTCCGCCGTCAGGCTGATGACGTCGATCCGGACGTCGGGCACCGCGAAGGCGGTCGCTATGCGCGGCGCCAGAGCGACCATGGTCGGCTGGGGCTCTTCTCCGGCGTGCACCACGTGGCCGGCGGCGCGGTCCGCGATACGGGCCGGGGCGCCGCGCGCTACATCGGTAAGCAGGCCGGCGTCCTGGAGGATCCGCAGGGCCTGACGGATGGTGCCGCGCTCGACGTGGAACTCGTCGGCCAACTCGGCCTGGGTGGGCATCCGGTCGCCGGCCCTCAGTTCACCTGCGTCGATGCGGGCACGAAGGGCGTTCGCCACGTCCTGGGACGAGCGCTTCCTGCCGTTCAGTGCCGGGCTTTCCTGGGTCACCAGGAAACCGTACAACTCGTCGCCATTCAACGGGAGTTGTCTGCGAGTTGTTTATGGATCGCAACCAAATGGGGACAACTTCAGTAGTTGGTTGCCAACTCTCCGACCTGGCAGCAGAGTCGCCCGTCCGCCGATGTACGGGCATCACCCGCGCCTCCACTCCAGAGGGAGGGACCACCATGCCCGCCGTCGCACTTCTCGCCACCATCCTCGTCATCGGATTCGAGCAGCTCGTCGAATGGCGGTACGGAACCATCGGGATCATCGGCCTGTTTCTGCTGGCAGTCGGCATCAAGGCCAAGAACCCCACCTGCGCCGGCATCGGCGCCGCCGTGCTCGCCGTCCAAGTCGCCGGGCCATCCGTCTAGGACCTCAGGGAGGGACCGCAATGCCGCTCATCGCTCTCCTCCTCGCCGGCCTCGCCATCGCCCTCGAAGAAGCCGTCCAGTGGAAGTTCGGCGCCATGGGCCTGGTCGCCCTCGCCCTGCTCACCGTCGGCATCAAGGCGAGGAACACGGCCTGCCTCGGCATCGGGGCCGTCGTACTGGTCCTGCTCCTCCGCTGACCGTCCCACGAAGCCGGCCGGTCCGAAACCGGCCGGTCCCGAAGCCGACCGGTCTAGAAGATGTCCGGGCACCAAGGGCGCCGCGGCGTACGGAACAGCGCATCCGCCAGCGCCGCCGCGCCCTTCGACTCCTCCGCGACCCGGCCCAGCGCCGCGAGCCGCACCGCCGATTCGTCCCCGAGGTACAGCGCCCCCAGTTCCCCCACTCCCAGGGTGAGGTCCGCCGACTGCGTCGTCGGTGCGCAGCTCGCCCCCTCCGGCGAGGCGTCCAGCCGGAAGCGGCCGCCCGCGAGCCCGGCCGGGTCCCCGACCTCCAGCACGAGGGTGCCGGGTACGGGGTACGTACGGGCCTCCAGCGCCCGTACGACATCCAGCAGCCGCACCCAGAGCAGGTCCGCGTGCGTCACCACGCGGGCCGCGCGCGGATCCGGCAGCAGCAGCGGAAGCAGATCGTCCGGAGCGCGGTATCCGGAGCGGACCTTGACGATCCAGTCGACCGAGCACAGGAAGTGCCACAGGGCACGCTCGGCGGCCGGCGTCACCGCGATCAGGTCGAGCACGGTGGCCGTGTTCTGCGGGATCTTGTTGTCGCCCCAGGTGTCGTCGCTCCTGTACGCGACCAGCCCCTCCACCTCGCCGCCTGCCGAGCGGTACACCGCGTAGAACGGCTCGGTCCACGGCTTGCTGGGCGGCCTGTCGAGTCCGGTGCTCTGATTCCAGTCGTGCTCGTCACGGCTGACCACGCCGTGCCGGAACGCCCGCAGTCGCCCGTGGAGCCCGGGCCCGGTCTTCCGTACTTCCGCACCATCGACGAGGTCGATCCGGCCGCCGTCGCCGGGACCTGCCCAGCGCGGGTTGAGCCCCGCTCGCGGGACGTCGACCTCCCACTCGGTGGTCCAGGTGGCCGGACCGTACCCGTACCGCCCGTAGATCGGGTACTCGGCGGCGATCAGCGTCGACACGACGTCCCCGCGCTCCTTCGCCGCCGCCAGGTCCGCGGCCATCATCCGGCTGAGCAGCCCGCGGCGGCGGTGCGTGGCCGAGACCGTCACATTGGAGACCGCGCTCGCCGGCAGCGCGGCGCCGCCGACGGCCGTGAGCTCCTGGGCGAACGACCGGAAGGTGGCGACACAGCGGCCCGCCTCGAACGCCCCCTGCACCCGGGAGAGATCGGCGCGCGCCCGGCGCGCCTCGGCCTCCTCGTCCGTGACCCCCGGCGGCCGGAGGAACCCGGTGTTCAAGGCGCGTATCCAGTCGGGGAATTCGGACTCGGCGACGGTACGGACGTCCAGGCTCATACCGCCACGCTAAACGAGGCGCCCTCAGAAGGTCGCGCGGATTTCGCCGACCCTGGCGCCCCCGCCCAGCAGCGGTGCCTCGGCGATCCGTGCCACCACCGGGGCGTCGACGCCCAGCAGCGTCAGGGCCCGCCCCAGCACCGGGCCGAGCACGCGCGCCGAGCCGTCGTCGACTTTGAAGGCCAGCGCCCGGCCGTCCGGCAGGGCCACCGCCTGGACCGCCTCGGCGCCCATCTTGGACAGGGCCCCCGGCACCTCCCGCATCAGCCAGGTGTCGGCCCTGCGGGTGCCCGCCACGTACTCGGGGTGCGCGCGCATCGCGTCGGCCACCCGGCGCTCGGGCGCCGCCGGGTCCGCGAGCACGAAGTGCCGGAAGGCGCGGGCCAGCCCGGTCAGGCTGATCGCCATCAGCGGGGCGCCGCAGCCGTCCGTACCGACCGCCGCGACCCGCTCGCCGGACGCCGACTCCACCCCGTCGTGCACCAGCCGCTGCAACGGGTGGCCGGGGTCCAGGTAGGAGTCGAGCGGCCAGCCGTTCAGCACGCAGGCGGCCAGCATCGCGGCGTGCTTGCCGGAGCAGTTCATCGTGACGCGGTCGCGGACCCCGCCCGCCGCCAGATACGTCTCCGACTCGGCCGGATCAAGCGGCAGGTCCGCCGGGTTCCGCAGGTCCGTGCCGGACAGGCCGTGCTCGGCGAGCATTTTCTGTACGAGATCGAGGTGGAAGCCCTCCCCCGAGTGGCTCGCGGCGGCCAGCGCCAGCCGCTCACCACTGAGGTCGAGTCCGGCCCGCAGCACCGCGGCCGCCTGGATCGGCTTGTTGCTGGAGCGCGGGAAGAGCGGCCGGCTCACGTCGCCGAGCGCCAGCTCGACGCGCCCGTCGGCGGACAGCAGCACCAGTGAGCCCCGGTGGTGGCCCTCCACGAAGCCGGAACGTACGACCTCGGCGAGGACCGGGGGTATCGCGGAGTCGGTGCTGGTCATCGTCGGCCTTTCGGGTTCCGGGGCTGTGCGACCGCCCCCTGCCCGTTCGGCCGGGCGTCACGCGAGCAGGTCGTCCACTTGTGCTTCGCCTTCACGGTACCTGCGGGTGATCTCGGCACTGCAATCGTCCGCCGTGCGCTGGAGCAGCTGGCGGCGCCGGGAGACCTGCTGCTCGTACCGGACGAGGCGCCCCATCGCGTCGTGCAGCTCCCCGTCCGTACGGGCGCCGAGGTCCGACAGCTCGACATCGGCCAGCATCTCGGCGGCCAGCAGCCGGTACTCCTCGCTGTGCGGGGTGCCGAGCGTCACGTGCCGGGCCGAGGTCCGGTGGCTCGACGGCGCGTCGGCGAGGATCTCCGAGAGCCGGTCGACCACCGGCACCTCCTGGCCGGTACGGCGGGCCAGCTCGGCCCGCAGGATGTCGATACGGCCCTGGAGCAGCCGGCGGACATAGCTGAGGTCCGCCTCGTGCTGCGTCGACTCGCGGCGCAGCGCGCGCAGTTCGGGCAGCCGCAGAAGGGCGAGGTCGTGCCGCGGCGGCTCGGGAAGAGTGCCGCCGGCCCGCTGCGCGGGTGGTCGTGCCGCGGTCGTACGGGCCATCGGTACGGGACCGGGGGGCTGCCCGGTGCCAGATGTACTCATGCGCGTCTTCCGTCCCCTCGACCGGTGCATGGGTTTTCCCGGGGCCCGGACGAGGGCCGAGGGGAAGCACCGCCTGCATGCATCGTGCCACTGTCCGTGGCGCCGACGCAGGCGCACTGCCCCCCAACGGCCCCGGATGGCCGCACGGCATGATGGGCCACATGCGAGCAGTGGTTCAGCGGGTGGACGGCGCGAGCGTCGTCGTGGCGGGGGAGCCCGCCCCGGAAGTGGTCGGCGAGATCGTCGGCGAAGGACTGTGTGTGCTGGTCGGCGTGACCCACGGCGACACGGCGGAGAAGGCGGCGCAGCTCGCCCGCAAGCTGTGGTCGCTGCGCATCCTGGAGGGCGAGAAGTCCTGCTCCGACGTGAATGCGCCCTTGCTGGTGATTTCGCAGTTCACTCTCTACGGGGACGCCCGCAAGGGCCGCCGCCCCACCTGGAACGCGGCCGCCCCCGGTGAGGTGGCGGAGCCCCTGGTCGACGAGGTGGTCGCGCAGCTGCGGGCGCTGGGCGCGGAGGTGGCGACGGGCCGGTTCGCGGCGGACATGCGCGTCTCGCTCACGAACCACGGCCCGTTCACGGTCCTGATCGAAGTCTGAGGATCCTGATCGAGGTCTGAGAACAGGCCGTCAGGGCTCGACGACGACCTCCTGGGCCGCCGCCGTGGTGTCCGCGATCAGCTCCGCGTCCACCGGCACATTGCGCTTGACCAGGGCCAGCGCGATCGGGCCCAGCTCGTGGTGGCGCGCCGACGTGGTGATGAACCCCAGCTGACGCCCCTCGGGACCGTCCGCGGCGAGCCGGATCGGCGTGCCGTGACCCGGCAGGTGCACCTCACTTCCGTCCAGGTGCAGGAAGACCAGCCGGCGCGGCGGCTTCCCCAGGTTGTGGACGCGCGCGACCGTCTCCTGGCCCCGGTAGCAGCCCTTCTGCAGATGGACGGCGGTACCGATCCAGCCCAGCTCGTGCGGGATCGTACGGTGGTCGGTCTCCAGACCCAGCCGGGGCCGGTGCGCCTCGATGCGCAGCGCCTCGTACGCCAGAATCCCGATCGCCGGCCCCGCAGGGCCGGCCGCGAAGGCCTCCAGCTCCGCACGCGGCAGGAACAGGTCCCGGCCGTGGGCGGTCTCCCGTACGACGGTGCCGTCCGGGATCGGGGCGATCGAGCCGGCGGGCAGGTGGACCACCGCGAAGTCCTCGGTCCGGTCGGCCACCTCGACGCGGTAGAAGAACTTCATCGACTCCAGGTACGCGATCAGCGCCTCCTGGGTACCCGGCTCGACGTGCGTCCAGACCGTCGTACCGTCGTCCACGAGATAGAGCGCGTGCTCGATGTGCCCGTGCGCGGAGAGGATCAACGCCTCGGTGGCCTGCCCCGCGGGCAGCTCGCTCACATGCTGGGTGAGCAGCAGATGCAGCCAGCTCAGCCGGTCGTCGCCGGTGACCGCGACGACACCGCGGTGCGAGAGGTCGACGAAGCCGCTGCCGTCGGCGAGGGCGCGCTGCTCCCGGAACAGATCGCCGTAGTGCGCGGCGACACCCTCGTCACGCCCCTCGGCGGGAACGGCGCCGGGCAGGGACAGCAAGGGGCTCCGCGTTGAATATCGCTGCATACGCGTAAGCGTACGACCGTCCTCCGACCGGTACGACCGTCCTACGACCGGCCGGCCGCCGCCGCCTTCGCGAGGCAGTCGCGGCAGCGCCCGAAGATCGCGAAGTGCTTCATGTCCGTGTCGAAGCCGAAGGTGTCGCGCAGCTGCGCGGTGAAACCGGCGGCGACGTCGATATCCGCCTCGATGACGTTCGTACAGTCGCGGCAGACCAGGTGGATGTGATGGTGCCGGTCCGCGAGGTGGTACGTCGGGGCGCCGTGGCCCAGGTGGGCGTGGGAGACCAGCCCCAGCTCCTCCAGCAGCTCCAGGGTCCGGTAGACGGTGGAGATGTTCACGCCCGAGGCGGTCTTGCGCACCTCCCCGAGGATGTCGTCGGGGGTCGCGTGCTCCAGGGTGTCGACGGCTTCGAGGACAAGCTGCCGCTGCGGAGTCAGCCGGTAACCGCGCTGCCGCAGATCGCTCTTCCAGTCGGTACTCACCACATGCCCAGTGTAGGCAGGCGTGAGGGGGATCACGGGGCCTCCCGTGATCCCCCTTGTGCGAACGCGCTGACCGGCTTACCGGAAGAAGGCGATCCCGTCGTCCGGCAGGTCACCGAGGTCCTTCGCCCACGAGGCGACCTCTTCAGGGCTGACGACCTTCTTCAGGTGCGCCGACATGTACGGGCGCAGCTCGACCTCGGGGGTGGCCTTCTCGCCGACCCACATCAGGTCGCTCTTCACATAGCCGTAGAGCCGCTTGCCACCGGTGTACGGGCCGGAGGCCGCGGTCCGGGCGACCGCGTCCGTGGCCAGGTCGATCTGCGGCTTCTGGTTCGCCAGCTCGCCGTACCAGACCTCGACGATGCCCTGGTCGCGGACCATGACGACCTCGACCTTGCGCTCCTTGTCGATGCGCCAGTAGCCGGACTCCGACTCCAGCGGCTTGACCTTCTTGCCCTCGGCGTCGAGCACCCACGTGTGTGAGACGTACTCCAGGAAGTCCCGGCCGTCGTGGCTGAAGATGACCTCCTGGCCGAAGTTGCACTTCTCCGCCCCGGGGAAGTCGGAGACGCCCGCGCCCTCCCAGGTGCCGAGGAGGAAGGCGAGGGGGACCAGGTCCGGGTGAAGGTCGGACGGAATCTCGATCATGGGAGCTCAGGCGATCTCTAGAGGGGGATGGTCAGCGCTGACCCTGGTACAGCTTCTTCACGGCCAGGACGGTGAAGGCGAGGGTGCCGATGCAGACCAGAACCAGCAGGGAAGTGAAGAATGCCTCAAGCACGGGGTGCTCCTCGGACGATGTGTAGGGCGGCGGTACGGAACCGGGCCCCAGCTTAGTCGCCCGGGGCCCGGTGCTCTTTGTGAGGTCAGCCCCACGCGGCCGTGAGGTGTGCGGCAGTCAGCCGAGGAGCTGGTTCTGCAGGACGACCGTCTGGTGGAAGGGGACGGCGTTGGCTTTGCCCTTGTTCGAGTGGACGATCAAGGCAAGCGTGTCCCCGGCGGTGATGTACGCGTGCCGCACGTGCAGCGGTCCCAGCGGCGCAGCCTCGTCGTACACGTCGTTCACCGTCGACGGGGCCCCGGCCTGGGAATCCCACTCGCTGTCCAGCGGAGCGGAGTCCTCCACGCCCAGCACGGGCAGATACGCCTCCGCCCCACCGCCGAGTTCGTTGTAGAACGTTGCGACGTGGGCCACGGAGTGGAACCGGAGCAGGTAGATCCGACTGGCGGTGCCGTCCGGCATCGTCCAGCCCCGCGCCACGACATGACGCAGACCGCCGTCCACGAGGTCCTGCTTCATGTCCTCCCGCTCCTCCTCGGGATACGCCGCGAGGAAACGGTCGACCGGAACCCGGCTGCCCTTGCCCTGCAGGGCCTTGTCCGGCTTGGCACCCTGCGGAGCCGGAAGCAGCAGCTGCCCCAGGTCGGCGTAGTGGATCTCGCCCGCGTTGTCCTCAGCGAACGGCAGCTTCGCACCGGCCGGCAGCGCGGGCTTCGTCAGCTTCGGGTACACCCAGCGGCCGTCGTCCCTCGTACCGAGGCCCGGCACATCGGTGCGATCCTGCGCGGCGATGCCGTACGCGACACCACTGCCCAGCGCCCCGAAGACGAGCACGGCCGCCGTCCAGCGCAGCGCGGCACGCAGCCTGCGGTGGTCCGGCCCGGGCGGCGCGGGCTCCGCGCCCGGCGGCGCCACGAACGGGCTCTCCTCGGGGACCGGGAGCACGGGAGTAGTGGTCTGGTCGGTCACACGAGCTCCCCGGGAGAGTCCAGATGGTCGAGCTGCTGCTTGAGCAGGTCCGCAGCCTCCTTGGTGTCGAACGGCTTGACGCCGTACGCGTAGAAGCTGATCAGCGCATCGCCCTGGGCAGCGCTGCAGAACATGGCGTCGGTCTTCGACTCCGAGTCCTTGGGCAACAGGAAACACTTGGCGCCCGCATGGCCCTTGATCTTGGGACCCTTGCGGAATACGCCGAGGAAGTCGGCGAACTTCTTCACGAAGTCGGCCCGCTCCCGGGCCCCCTTCCCGTTCATCTGCGCGATCTGGGTCTCGACCACCATGTCGCTGGTCGTGGACTGGTAGCTGCGCATCGCCAGCCCTCGCACGCGCAGCTTGTCCACCGCCTTGTGGTGCTTCCGACGCTGGGCCGACGGCAGACCGCGTGAGCCCTCCTTCAACACGGCGACGGCCTGCCTTGCGGTCAGAACGCTGTCGTTGCCGTACTGGCCCAGGTCGGGACCCAGTTCGTAACCCACGGGCACCGGCAGCAGCATGGCCGCGACGCCCGTGGGCGGTACGGGCTTGTCGTCGACCGCGTCGCCCTCAGCGTCGACCGCCGGATCCCCCCATACGACGGTGGGAGCGGTGCGGTCGGCGTCACCCAGGCGGTCGAGGCCCCAGAAGCCGCCGCCTGCGACGACGGCGAGGCATATAAGGGTGGAGATGCCCACGACCACTCCACGACGGGCCCACCACGCTCGCTCGGGGGGTCCGGCGGCCGGGGAAACGGCGTCCGCGTTGTCCGGGAGGGGGCTCGGCACGGGCCCCGGGACGGGCTGCTGGTCGGTCACAGGCGCTCCAACTGCCGCTTGGCGAGGGCCATCACGGCCTTCTCGGAGACGGGACGGACGTTGTTCGCGTACCAGATCTCCACGACCACATCGCCGCGCTGCGCGGTGACCTGCGCCTCGTACACAGGCTCGTACCCGGCCTCACGGTGCGGCTCGCCGTAGATGTAGACCCGCCCGTTGCCGCTCCCCGGGATCGGCTTGCCGGCGTTGTCGGCGTGCTTCTCCTTGAACCCCTGCTGCCCCTCGGCGTAGCGGAGGGCGTTGAGCGAGGAGGTCTCATTGAACTGGACCAGGTTGACGGTGACGAACACCTCGCCGCCCTCTTCCCAGGACGTTCTGGCGATCCTTCGGATACCCAGCCCCGTCAGGTAGCCGAAGGCCTCATCCGGCTCCTCGAAGTGACCGACGTACGTGGAGAAGCTGAGCCAGCCGTCCTTGCCGGAATCGTCGTCCTGTTTCGTTGCGCCCTTCGGCGGCTTGACCAGCAATCTACGCAGATCCCCGTCCGTCGGGACGTGGCGGTTCGCATTCACCGAACGCGCGGTGGTGTTCCTGTCCGCCGGCACCACCTTCGACGCGCGCAGCTCCGGCTGCGACAACGGCGGGAGCGGGGTCGGGTCGCGGTCGTACTGGATCGCGTAGCCGGTGACCGTGCCGGCGAGCACGCCGAGTACCGCCGCGCCGGCGACGATCGCCGCGGTACGGCCGCGTCTGCGTGGTTTCGGCGGTTCGGGAAGTTCTGGCTGATCTTGCCGTTCCTGCTGTTCAGGAACGGTTTCCGCTGTTTCCAAGGGGTCCCCCCACAGACCTGACCGGCAGGTTTCGTCACCTGCGCACACAGCAGACCCACGGCCGGGGGACGGGGTTGTACGGCGGACCATTACAGTTCGGGACATGGCGAAGAAGCTCGTGATCAAGGTGACCGCAGGGGCCGACGCCCCCGAGCGCTGCTCGCAGGCCTTCACCGTGGCGGCGGTGGCCGTCGCCAGCGGCGTGGAGGTGTCGCTGTGGCTCACCGGAGAGTCGTCGTGGTTCGCCCTGCCGGGACGCGCCGCGGAGTTCGAACTGCCGCACGCCGCCCCGCTGCCCGACCTGATCGACTCGCTGCTGGCGGGCGGCCGGATCACCCTGTGCACGCAGTGCGCGGCGCGGCGCGAGATCACCGAGAAGGACGTGATCGAGGGCGTACGGATCGCGGGCGCGCAGGTCTTCGTCAGCGAGATCATGCCGGACGGCGTCCAGGCCCTCGTGTACTGAGACGTGATCCGCGTTCGTCAGGCCGATGAGTTTGCCGGTTGCCTGAAGTCTTCCCCTGTGACATTCCCGCCTCTGCGGGGGATCAGGAAGAGAGGGAGGCCAGGATGAACAATCCGATTCGGCTGTACATGTCGATGTCGCTCGACGGCTACATCACCGGCCCGGACGATCGGCCGGGCCAGGAGCTCGGACGCGACGGTGGACGTCTTTTCAACTGGCTCGACGACCGGGAATCCGACAGCCCGAGCGGACAGGTTTATCGCGAGGCGTTGGCGACCGGCGCGGTGATCTCCGGCCGTCGGACGTTCGAACTTGCCGGGCGCTGGCAGGGCGACCACCACGACGGCGTGCCGATCTTCGTCCTCACCCACCACGCGGATGACGGGGACGTGCCACCCGGCCACGCGCGGTTCGTCACCGACGTCGAGGACTGCGCCCGTCAGGCTCGCGCGGCCGCCGGGGACCGTGCGGTCATGGTCCACGGGGCGGGCGCGGCCCAAGCGCTCCTCCGAGCCGGGCAAATGGACGAGATGGAGATCCACCTGGTTCCGGTCCTCCTCGGGGACGGCCGACGGCTGTTCGACCACCTCGGTGGTGATCACATCGAACTCGACCTCGTCCGACGGCTCGAGGACCGAGACGTCACGCATCTCCGATACCGGGTACGTCGTCCCGAGGAGACCGCATGAAGACGCTCTTCGTCGGCTACCGCGTCACCGACCTGGACCGGTCGCTCGCCTTCTACACCGCCTTGGGTTACGCCGAGCTGGGCAGGGTCGACGGCGGCGACGGGAGTCGCCTCGTGATCCTTAAGTTCCCCGGCGAACCGGCGGCCTCGCTCGAACTGGTCCACCGTCCCGGCGCCGGACGCGTCGACGTGGGTAGCGGTTTCGACCACCTCGCGATCCAGGTGGACACGCTGGCCGCCACCCTGGAGCGGCTGACCGACGCCGGCCTGGAGCCGGGACCTGTCCAGCACCCGGGCGGCCCTCGCGGCCCGAAGACGTCGTGGCTCACTGACCCGGATGGCTACCGGATCGAGTTGGTGGAGTGGCCGCCCGGACACCCCGACGGCATCACCGCGGCAGATTTCTCCTGAGGCGGTCAAGGTAGTGAACGTGCCTCAGTAGCGCTTCTTGCCGTCGAGTTCGTCCCACCACTCGTCGGACTTCGGATCCCCGGACGGGTCGTCCCACCACCGGTCGTCGGGGCCCCGCCGGTTGGCGACCATTGCCGCGACCGGCGGGATCAGCATGGCGACGAAGCACATGCCGACGGCGACCGGGACGGACCACAGCCGCACCACGGCCCAGGCGGAGACGAAGAGGACGAGGCATCCGCCCATCATCAGGAAGTAGCCGCGCCGGCGTCGCGCGTACATACCTCAAGCGTAGGCCCGCATGCCCGCAACGGCACGAAGGACCGCACCCCGCTGGCGTCCAACCGTTCCTCAAGCGCTGAACGTGAGCGAAACCTGTACTCAGGTCCGCACACCAGCGGCCTGCCCCGAACGGTCCTGGGCAAGCTGGGCCGTAGCCGGAGGCCGTCGGCGAGGTGCATCACGGGCACCTTCCTCGGGCCGAGCAACGGTCCTGATTGCGCGGCCAGGGCCGGACTGGGTGGGAAACACGAGAGGGCGATGGTCTTCCGTACCGGCCCCACCGCGCACCCTGGCACGAGGTCGGGCGGCTTCCGTCCGCTGGCGGGATACGGTCTTCTCTGCCCTGCGCCGCGCGCCCAGCCCCTGGCCACGCCTCCCGATCACGACGGCCGAAGCCTCATGCCGGGACGTCTTGTACATCTTGGTATCCATGCTCCGGCGCCAGTGCTCGGCGCCCCAACGGCTCGTGTAAGCAGGATCCACCACGATCACCGCCAGACCCGCACGGTGAGCCATCGCCGACAGCCGCGCCATGAACTTCGCCGTCGGCATCCCCGCCACCGTCGCCCGGAACCGCTTACCGCTGCGCCCGTTCCAGCCGCACTGCTCACGGCCGGTGGCAAAACCGAGGTCCTCGATGACCAGCGCGGTCGCCCCACGTTCCCGGGCGACCCGGATGAGAGTGCTGCAGGCATGCCGGACCTGCGCGTCTCTGTGTGTGGTGCTACCGGTGTAGTCCACGGCAACCCGGTCAGGGCGGCCGACCGGGTTGCCGTGGACATCGAGCCGCCAAGCGGCCAGATGGTCCACGTTGTGATCGATGCCGACCACCCCGCCGGCCAGCGCAGCCGCCATCAGCTGATCGTCGCCCATACCCTGGGGCAACTCAGGGACCGCCGGAGTGAAAGACGCCGTCAGGTAACAGCGTCCTCCCTCAAAGCGGATCGCATAGGCGACAGCACGACTGGCAACCACCTGAGCCCGCCACTCGGCATCACGGTGCGCAAACAAGCCGCGGGCGTCGAGCCGGTAACGGCCGAACCTGTCGCAGTGGGCCCGATGACGGGCAGCCAACTCCGCGGGCAACTTGATCAGGACGGTGCCATCCACCTGGACGCGGATGGTCTCGTTGCCGAACGGCTTGCCCGACTCGCCATCCGCCTCGATCCTCGTCCGCGCCTGCCACCAGCGCTCCTGCCAGGCTTCCACCGGCAGGTCGGCCTCGGTGAGGTGCAGCCGCGTGCGCAGCAGGTCCCTACCGCCGCGCACCACATGGACGCGACCAGCCTCCCGGTCGGCCGCCACCCGTGCGGCGGTCGCGAGCAGGCACTGGCGGCGCTGCTGCTTCGCCGCCCGCACCCGCGGGGTGGGATAACCCTCGACGCGGGTCCGCACATCGCACGCGCCGACCGGCACGGCCAAGCGCGCTCCGATACGGGCGATCGCCGCCTGAAGGGTCTCAAGATGGACCCCTTGGGCCCGACGGGCCAGTTCCCACTGTTCGTTCGAGCCCCGCGTGATCGTTCCCGCCCAGCGCGACGAGGTCAGCGCCGTCAGCTCTCGCTTGCGTCGCGCGAAGTCCTCGCTGCTGTGCTGAGTGCCGAGCGCCACCCGCTCAGTCAGGTCCCGTCCGGCCAGTTCGGACAGGAACGCGCCCAGCTCGCGCAGGATCAGTTCATCGCGCTCCGACAGCCGGAGCCGGGTCTTGAGGGCCAGCGCTCCTGAGGAAGCGACAATGCGAGACGGAGCAAGGACGCGTAATCCCGACGCCGAGCGCTCCGCCATGGCGCCCCCTCCAACCGTCGAGTCGTTCAGTCGTCGAACAACTCAACGAACCGCCGGACAGAAGGTCACCCATCCGGCCGAAAAACGGAGGCCAACGGCACGAAGGACCGCACCCCGCTGGCGTCCAACCCATGGGGTGCGGCCCTTCGGCCGGTCTGTCGTGCCTTCGCCGTCAGACGGCGATGGCGACCTCCGCCAGTCCGCCCGGCTGGGCGACGACCGTACGGTCCGCCGTCGCGCCCGGCACCAGCGCGCGCACCGTCCAGGTGCCCTCGGCCGCGTAGAAGCGGAACTGTCCGGTCGCCGAGGTCGGGACCTCGGCCGTGAACTCGCCGGTGCTGTCCAGGAGGCGGACGTAACCGGTGACGGGCACGCCGTCCTTGGTCACCGAGCCCTGGATGGTGGTCTCACCGGGCTTGATCGTCGAAGCGTCGGGGCCGCCGGCCTGTGCTCCACACATATGTCTTCTGTCCTTCGGGTCGGGAGGTTCCGGGAGGGGGCCGGAGGGTTTACTTGTTGGCGCCGAGCTCGATCGGCACGCCGACGAGGGAGCCGTACTCGGTCCACGAGCCGTCGTAGTTCTTGACGTTCTGCTGGCCGAGCAGCTCGTGCAGCACGAACCAGGTGAGCGCGGAGCGCTCGCCGATCCGGCAGTACGCGATGGTGTCCTTCGACAGGTCGACCTGCTCCTCCTCGTAGAGGGCCTTGAGCTCGTCGTCCGACTTGAAGGTGCCGTCGTCGTTGGCGTTCTTCGACCACGGGATGTTGCGGGCGGTCGGGATGTGGCCCGGACGCTGCGACTGCTCCTGCGGGAGGTGCGCCGGGGCGAGCAGCTTGCCGCTGAACTCGTCGGGCGAACGTACGTCGACCAGGTTCAGGCTGCCGATCGCGGCGACCGCGTCGTCACGGAAGGCGCGGATGGAGGTGTCCTGGGCCTTGGCCTTGTACGTGGTGGTGGCGCGCTCGGGCACGGCGTCGACCAGGTCGCGGGAGTCGAGCTCCCACTTCTTGCGGCCGCCGTCGAGGAGCTTGACGTTCTCGTGGCCGTAGAGCTTGAAGTACCAGTACGCGTAGGACGCGAACCAGTTGTTGTTGCCGCCGTAGAGGACGACGAGATCGTCGTTGGCGATGCCCTTCGCCGAGAGGAGCTTCTCGAAGCCCTCCTGGTCGACGAAGTCGCGGCGGACCGGGTCCTGGAGGTCCTGCTTCCAGTCGATGCGGACCGCGTTGCGGATGTGGTTCTTCTCGTAGGCCGAGGTGTCCTCGTCGACCTCGACGATGACCACCTTGGGGTCGTCGATGTGGGCCTCGACCCAGTCGGCGTCTACCAGGACGTCGCTGCGGCTCATGTTGTCTCTCCTCCGGGGCAGTGTGCGGCGGGGCTGTGCGCGGTGCTGATGCGGGTGCTGATGCTGGTGCTGCGGTGCGTGGACTGCGCGGTTACGGGTGCGCGGTCGCGGTCTCCGGTGGCGGCGGAGGCGCGGCGGGGCAGGTGCGGTCACGCGGGTGCGGCCGTCGAACGGCCTGCGGGGATACGGGAGTCGACGTCCCGCTCAGAAGGTGCGACAGAGCATGGCGGCGACGCGGCACAGGTCTACTGCCCGCCGCTTCGTGAGGTCCGCCTGTCGCTTCATGCGTCCGATCGTAGGGACGTCCTGGCGGACATGTCACCGGCGTGTCGCATGTTGAGACGAGATCGTCCGGGATTTGGAACGCGAGGGGAAAAGGAAGGCCGCCGGGACGGCCGTGGAGCGGCTGTCCCGGCGGCCGTGTCCGCATTCCTTCTGCGGAGCGGACGTCACCGTCTCACCATCCGGCCACCCGGCCGGAGCGGGGTCACCCGGTCAGCGAGACGCCCGTGCCCGTCCCGGAGAACCGGAGGCCGTCCGCGGAGGTGGTGACCTTGTTGAGCGCGATGGTCGAGGGCAGTCCGTCGATCTTGAGGTCGTAGTCGACGACCTCCCGCACCCTGTCCTCCAGGCCGGGCAGCGGCAGCGCCGGAAGCGAGTCCGCGCGCAGCCGGACGGTGTCGCCGCCCTCGATGGAGACCTTGCTGTACGTGGTGAAGACGCGGCCCTCCAGCATGCCCTCGAACGCGCCGGGAACGTCGATGCCCGCGCCTTCGAGCATGTCGCCCAGCGGACCGGAAACCTTGACCTCGCCCTGGCCGGCCCGCTCGGGTCCGGCGTAGCTCACGGTCGCGCCCTTCGGCGCCGACTTCGTCAGATCGGCGTACGAGATGCGCGCCGAGCCGGTGGCCCGCTCCGCGGTCGCGGACGAGAAGCTGCTGTCGATGCGTACGTCCCGCAGCTCGGCCCGGACCTCGGTCACCTGGACCGAGTGGCCGTCCGCGCTGGCGGTGATGCCGTCGAGGCTGATGTCGACCTCGTCCAGCGAGGAGCCGAGCACCTGGGTCAGGAACGGGAAGCCCTTGATGGAGACCTGGGGCTGGGCGCTGAGCCCCTGGCTGGACCGGATCTTGCCGGCCGCCTCGTCCTCCGCGTACTTGACCGCGAAGCGGTCGGCGGCGACGAATATCCCGCCGAGCACCACAGCCAGGATCAGCAGTATTCGCAGTGCGCGCATTGCTCTCGTTCCCCCACGTTCTCGGCTCGGGCCCCCAGGGCCTGTCCGGCGGATCCCGGCTCCGGCCCTTGTGACCGCGAGCCTAACCCGCCGGTGCCTCAGGCGACGGCCCGGCCGATCAAGTAGACGGCCGGGGCCGCCGCGGCCAGGGGCAGCGCCACGCCGGCGGTCATGTGGACGAAGCGGGACGGGTAGTCGTACGCGGCCACGCGCAGCCCGACGAGCGCGCACACACCGGCCGCGAGCCCCAGCAGCGCGCCTGCGGCGCCCATGCCGGTGAGGCTGCCGGTCACGATGCCGGAGCCGGCCGCGGCGAGCAGCGCGACGACGACGGAGGCGGCGGCGGGCAGCGGCAGGGCGCGGGCGAGGACGGCGACGGCGACAGCGGCGGCGCCGACGGTCACCGCGTCGGGTTCGGCCGCCAGATGGCCGGCCGCGACCACGGCGAGGGCGGCCGAGGTGACGGTGGCCGTCAGGCCGTACATCCGCTCGTCCGCGGAGGCCCGGTTGCGCAGCTGGAGTACGAGCGTGAGCAGCACCCACACGCCGAGCGTCCCGATGATCGCGGCGGGCGCGTGCTCCCTGGAGACGGCGAGCAGGGCGATGTCCGCGGTGACACCGCCGGCGAAGGCGAGCGCGATGCCCTGCCGGGCGGGCCACATGCCGTTGAGCCGGAACCACCCGGCGGCGGTGACGGCCTGCAGCAGCACCAGCGGCACGAGCAGGGCGTACGAGCCGGCCGCGGCGGCGCCGGCGAGCAGCAGTCCGAGCACGGCGGTCAGCCCGGCCGACTGCATCCCCGGGTCGATGATCGGCGAGCGGCCCTCGGCGCGGGCCCGCTGGGCGTCGGTGACGCGGGCGTTGCCCCCGGTGGTGGGAGGCGTGTACGCGGGGCCGGCGGCGGGCTCCGGCGCGAAGGGCCCGGGCGCCGGCTGGTGCTGCTGGTGCTGCTGGTACGTCTCGTACTGCTGGTACGCCACCGGGGCCGGGGCCTCCGGCGGCAGCGGGTGGGAGCCCTGGGGCGGCAGATAGGTGACGTGGGGCTGGTACTGGGTGTCCCAGGTGTCGCCCTGCCACGTCTGGGTGGAGTACGGATCCGGCTGGTCCGGGCCGCCGCCCTGCTGCGCGTACGGCTCGTAGGCGTCGTACGACCCGTACTGCTGATGCTGCTGGTTCTGGTGCTGGCTGGGGTGCTGCTGCTCGTTGCTCATGCTCGCGGTCATCCTCCTGCGAACGGCGGGAGCACCTCGACCGTGCCGCCCTCGGCCAGCCGTACCGTCTCATGGCTCCGCGTCCCCACGGGATGGCCGTCGACGATGTACGAGCACCGCAGCAGTACCCGCGTCAGTTCCGCGGGATGCCGCTCGCGCGCCGCGTCGAGCGCCTCCGCGAGCGTCTGCGCGGAGTACGGCTCCTCGTGGGTCCCGGCGGCGGCCTTGGCCGCGGCCCAGTAGCGGATGGTTCCCGCTGCCATGGACTCGTTCCTTTCGTCGGCGGGTGTGCCGACGTCCATGATGGGCCACGCGAGGAACTACTCAAGGACCAGCCAGGACGAGCACTTCGCGGTCGCCGACGGTGGAGCATCGCCCCGAGCAGGGCGGGACCGGCCGGAAAGCGGTCGTGGGGCAGCCACGACCGCTTCCCACCGTCTCTTATGGCCGGATCTCGTACACCAGGTTGAACGGAGTCTGCGCGGCGCGACGGAACCGGGTGAAGCCGGCGTCGGCGATCACTTGGCGGACCGCGGCCTCGCCGGCCTGCGCGCCCAGGGCGTAGCCGCCCGGCTGGGACAGACCGCTGGGCACGCAGAGGAACGTGGAGGCGCTGTAGTACAGCCGGCCGACCGGGTTGAAGTTCTCCTCGACCTTGTCGGAGGCGAACGGCTCCACCAGCAGCCAGGTGCCGTCCTCGGCCAGCGCTTCTCGCACCCGCTGGGCGGCGCCCAGCGGGTCACCCATGTCGTGCAGGCAGTCGAACATCATCACCAGGTCGTAGTTCGTGCCGGTGAAGGTCTGCGCCGTCGCCACTTCGAAGCTGACTCGGTCGGTGACCTCGGCCTCGGCGGCCTTCTTGCGCGCCAGTTCGATCGACTCGGTGTGGTAGTCCGAGCCGACGACGGTGGTGCGCGGGTACGCCTCGGCGAGGAGCAGCGACGAGGAGCCGAGACCGCAGCCGAGGTCGGCCACCCGGGCCCCCGCGGTCAGCTTCGTGTCGACCCCGTCCAGTGCCGGGATCCAGCTCGGGATCAGCTCGGCCACGTAGCCGGGCCGGTAGAACGCGTCACACCCGACGAAGACGTCCTCGTCGTGCTCGTGCCAGCCGACACCCTCACCGGTGCGGAACGCCTTGGTGATCTGCGGTTCGGCGCGCAGATACCCCAGCACAATGAGGAACGCCGCCGGCACGTTGGGGCCGTTGGGGTCGGCCAGGCAGAACGCCTGCTCCTCGGTCAGCGAGAACTCACCGGTCGCCGGGTCGTAACTCACATACCCGCCCGCGGCCTGGCCGCGCAGCCACTCAGTCAGGTAGCGCGGGTGGCACCCGGTGCGCTCGGCGAACTGCTCGGGCGTCGCCGGGCCCTGCGCAAGCGCGCGGTAGAGGCCGAGCCGGTGGCCGATCACCACCGAGCCGGCGGCACCGGCAGCGCCCAGGTCCGCCACGAACCGCCCGAGGAACTCCGTCACCTTGTTGTGGTCCATCTCTGGTCTCCTTCCTGCTCGACCGGCTCGTGCCGGTCACAGCAGCAACGATTGGCGCGCGGCCTGTCACGGCCCTCGCACGGGCTACCGTCGTGCTAACAGGCTGAGTTTGTCCTCGTCGCAGATCATGGTCACAGGACACGCCGGCCACGAGGAGTGCCATGGCAGTCGGGCCTCGGCCGCCGTCGGTCCGGGTGGAGGTGCTCGGGCCGCTGCGGCTCCTTGTCGACGGCGCCCCTGTGGACGTACCCGGTCCCAAGCGGCGTGCGGTGCTCGCGCTGCTCGCGTTCGCCGAGGGCCGGATCGTGACGGTTGACCGCCTCGTGGACGCGCTGTGGCCGTCGGAGGTGCCGGAATCGGGGCGTCAAGCCCTGCAGAACCATGTGTCCCGGCTGCGTGGACACCTCGGCGCGGCGGCGGCCCGGCTCGAGACGCGGCATGACGGTTATCGGCTTGCACTCAGCCGCGACGAACTGGATGTGGCACAGGCGCGTGCGTTGCTCGCCACGGCGCGTACGACGGCCCAGCGGGACCCGGCCGCCACGTTCTCGCCGATGAAGGAGGCGCACGAGCTGTGGCGAGGGCCGGTTCTCGCCGACCTCACCGACATCGTACCGATCGCCACCGCGGTCGAGGAGTACGCGCAGCTGCGTCAGGAGGTGACCGACGCACTGATCGCCGGCGCCCTCGCCGCAGGACAAGCTGACGGGATCCTCGGCCTCGCCGCCGTATCAGCGGCCGAGGACCCACTGCGGGAGCCCGCCGTGCTCCTGCACATGCGGGCGCTGGCGGGGGCCGGGCAGGCGCCGGAGGCACTGCGCATCGGACGGGATTTCCGGCGCCGGCTGATTGACGAGACCGGCCTCGATCCCTCACCTGCGCTGGACGAGCTCGAGCGCGAGATCATCGGCGGCGCCGGTTCGTGGGCCGGCCCGCCCGAGGTGCGCGCCCGGCCGGCCACCCGCCTGATCGGCCGCGAGCCACAGGTCGCGGCCCTGCACAGGCTGCTGGCGGAAGAGCGGCTGGTCACGCTCGTCGGGCCCGGCGGCGTCGGCAAGACCCGCGTCGCCCTGGAGGTCGCACAACAGAGCGGCACAGCGACCGTGCTGCTGCTCGCACCGCTTACCGAACCCGCCGCCATCCCGCACGCGCTGGCGACTGCCCTGAACCTGAAGGTCGACCAGGGCGACGTGCTCTCCGCCTGCGTCGCCCTGCTGGGCGACGCACCCGGCCTACTGGTCATCGACAACTGCGAGCACCTGCTTGACGGTGTCCGGGACACGGTGGACATGGTCCTCTCCTCATGTCCCGGAATCTCCTTGCTGGCCACCAGCCGCGAACCTCTCGGCCTGGCAGCGGAACATGTCTCACGGCTGGCGCCGCTGACGCTGCCCCGCCCCGGTCAGGATCCCACGCAGGTTCCGTCGGCGGCGCTCTTCCTGGACCGGGCCCGCCGGGTCCGCCCCGGTCCACCGCCGACGCCGGCGGAGCTGCGCATGGTCGCCGACATCGTGCACCGGCTCGACGGGATGCCGCTGGCCATCGAACTCGCCGCGGGCCGGCTGTCCACGTTCTCCCTCGCCGATCTGCGTGGCCGCCTCGACCGCTCGCTCGACCTGCTCGGCGGTGGCGGCCCCACCGCGGATTTCCGGCACCGTACGCTGCACGCCACCATCGAGTGGTCGTACCAGCTCCTCACGGAGGACGAACGGCGACTGTTCCGGCATCTGTCGGTATTCGCCGACGGCGTCGACCTCGACACCGCCGAGCAGATCGCCGCCGGCCTGGGCCTGGAGAGTGATCCCGGCAGCGCTCTGGCCCGCCTCGTCGACGCCTCCATGATCGACGCCTCCTTCGAGGGGGCCACCCGCTACCGCATGCTGGAGACGCTGCGGGCGTTCGGGCTGGACCGGCTGGCGGCGGCCGGCGAGGACAATGCCGCGGCCGAGCGCCTGCTGCGATGGGCCGCCGAACTGACCGCCTGGATCGGCGAAACCATGACCACCGAGCGGGAGCCCGAGGCCGACGCCGTCCTGCGCCGCGAGCTGCCGAACCTGCGGGCCGCGTGGCGGCTGGCCCGCAGCCGGGGATCCCTGGACAACGCGGCAGCGATGGTCATCGCGCTGTACGACGCGGTTGCCTACCGCGACCTCGTCGAGATCCGGGACTGGGCGATGGAACTGGCCGACGACCAGGCGCTCCCCACCCACCCCCGTGCGGCTGCCGTGCTCGGCACCGCGGCGGAAGCCGCCTACCACCGCGGCGACTACCGCAAGGCCGACCGCCTCGCCCGCGCCGGGCTGGAGAAGGCGACCGACAGCGCCGGGTCATGGCACTGCCTGATGGTGCTCTCGGTGGCCGACCTGGCTCGCGGCGCCTACGGCGACGTGGTCCAGCACGCCCTCGCCGGAGCCGCTCTCACCGGCCCGCACCGGGAGTGCCTCGGGATCGCCGCCCTCGCGACGGCCTACGCGGGCGATCCGGACGGGGCGCGGACACTGAACGACCGGGGGCTGGCCGGCGCGGTGACGCCCAGCATGCTCTCCTGGGGCGCGTACGTCGCCGGGGAGATCGAGAGCCTTGCGGGTCACAGCGAGTCGGCCGAGCGGCACTACCTCCGTGCCATCGACCTGGCCCGGACCTCCGGCGCGACCTTTCTCGTCGGCGTCGCGACCGTTGGGCTCCAAGCGGTGCGCGCGTCCGCGGACCGTGTCCACGAGGCGCTCGGCGGCTACCGCGACGTCATCGAGTACTTCGCCCGCAACGGCAACTGGACCCACCTGTGGACCACTCTCCGCAACCTCGCCGAGCTGCTGCGCCGGCTCGGCGACGACGAACCGGCGGCGCTGATCGACGCCGCGGCAGACCTGGCTCCCGACGCGCCCGCCGTGGACGGCTCCCGCTCCGCCGAAGCCTCCGCGCACACCGTGACCGCTCCCTCGGCCCAGGTCCCCAGCCGGGTCGCCGTGCTCGATGCGGCCCGCCGGGCGATCGAGCGGAACCTCACTCGATCGTGACGGCCGCTGCGGGCGGCTCGACGAACGACTCGTCGCCCACCCATGCCGTGAAGCAGTCGACGCCCATGCCGGCGATGAGCTCGCCCGTCTGGGTCTCCTGCGCCGCCAGGGCACACCGCCTCGCAGCGCACTACCGCGGCGCTGTCATGCGCCGGTGAGGGGTGTGTGCGCCTACGCCCGGGGACGGCCATCGGTAAGGAACCTCGCGCGTCGTACGCCTGGAGCAGCTGCCGGGAGTGATCGAGCCGACAGGTGATCCGGGCAAGTGCCCCTCCGCCGCGGAACCGATGTGGGCTATTCTGCTGGGCAGAGGATCCGGGCAATGTTGCCCCTGGGTCCTTTTGTGCTTTCAGTACGTTGAAGAGAGCACGAACAGTTGCGGGCCCCAGGGCGCGGGGGCCGCACACGTACGAAGCAGTGCCGCAAACGTCCTCGCAGGGAGGAATCGACGTTATGGGCGAGCGAACCGTGCACGACCGGACTGACCGGGCAGGTGGCCGTCGATGAGCTCTCTGCTGCTCCTGACCAATGCCCTCCAGCCGTCGACGGAGGTACTCCCCGCTCTCGGCCTGCTCCTGCACAACGTGCGCGTGGCACCCGCCGAGGGGCCGGCTCTCGTCGACACCCCCGGTGCCGACGTCATCCTGATCGACGGCCGCCGCGACCTGCCGCAGGTCCGGTCGCTGTGCCAGCTCCTGCGGTCCACCGGACCCGGCTGCCCGCTGATCCTCGTCGTCACGGAGGGCGGCCTCGCAGCCGTCACCGCCGACTGGGGCATCGACGACGTCCTGCTCGACACCGCCGGGCCGGCCGAGGTCGAGGCGCGGCTGCGGCTGGCGATGGGCCGCCAGCAGATCACCTCGGACGACTCTCCGATGGAGATCCGCAACGGCGACCTGTCGGTGGACGAGGCGACGTACAGCGCGAAGCTCAAGGGCCGGGTCCTGGACCTGACCTTCAAGGAGTTCGAGCTGCTCAAGTACCTCGCGCAGCACCCGGGCCGGGTCTTCACCCGGGCCCAGCTGCTCCAGGAGGTCTGGGGGTACGACTACTTCGGCGGTACGCGGACGGTAGACGTCCACGTCCGGCGGCTGCGCGCGAAGCTCGGCCCCGAGCACGAGTCGCTGATCGGAACCGTGCGTAACGTCGGCTACCGCTTCGTTGCCCCGGAGAAGGTCGAACGTGCGGCCGAGGAGGCCCGTACGAAGGCCGCATCCGCCGCTCCGGCCACGGCCGGCTAGGGCCTGTCGTTTGGATCAGGCCGGATCAGGGAGCGGGGTCTGGTGCCGTGCACCGCAAGGCGGAGGAAGGAGCCATGGCGGAGCCCTGGCGACTGACGACAACGCAGCGGGGTGCGGTGCCAGACCCCGCGAGCCCGGCAAGATCCAAACGACAGGCCCTGAGCCCGTCCCCCGGATGGCGGGCGCGGTCGGCGGGTCCGAAGTGCAGTACGCCCTGCCCAGGGGACGGTCACCCCGCGTAGACTGCCGCGCGTGGCCAAGGTGACGCGGGATGACGTAGCACGACTGGCGGGGACTTCCACCGCGGTCGTCAGTTACGTCATCAACAACGGACCCAGGCCGGTTGCCCCGGCCACGCGCGAGCGTGTCCTCGCCGCGATCAAGGACCTGGGCTACCGGCCCGACCGGGTCGCCCAGGCCATGGCCTCACGGCGCACGGACCTGATAGGCATGATCGTTCCGGATGCGCGGCAGCCCTTCTTCGCGGAGATGGCGCACGCGGTCGAACAGGCCGCCGCCGAGCGCGGCAAGATGGTGCTGGTCGGCAACTCCGACTACCGGGACGATCGCGAGGTGCACTACCTGCGCGCCTTCCTCGGCATGCGGGTTTCCGGCCTGATCCTCGTCAGCCAGGGGCCGAGCGAGCGCGCCGCCGCGGAGATCGAGGCGTGGGACGCCCGGGTGGTCCTGCTGCACGAGCGGCCCGAGGCGATCGACGACGTCGCGGTCGTCACCGACGACATCGGCGGCGCGCAGCTCGCCACCCGCCATCTCCTGGAGCACGGCCACCCGTACGTCGCCTGCCTCGGCGGCGTCGAGTCGACCCCGGTGGTCGGCGACCCGGTGGCCGACCACGTCGAAGGCTGGCGGCGTGCGATGCGTGAATCCGGGCGGCCCACCGAGGGCCGTCTTTTCAAGGCCCCGTACAACCGCTACGACGCCTATCAGGTCGCGCTCGGCATCCTGGCCGGCCCCGACCGGCCGCCGGCCATCTTCTGCGCCACGGACGACCAGGCGATCGGCGTGCTGCGGGCGGCGCGCGAGCTGCGCATCGACGTACCGGGCGAGCTGGCGGTGGCGGGCTTCGACGACGTGAAGGAGGCGGCGCTCACCGATCCGCCGCTGACGACGATCGCGTCGGACCGGCCGGCGATGGCGCGGGCGGCGATCGACCTGGTGCTGGACGACGGCCTGCGGGTGGTCGGCTCGCGCCGGGAGCGGCTGAAGCTGTTCCCGTCGGCGCTGGTGGTCCGGCGCTCCTGCGGCTGCGCGTAACGCCGACGCCGTCGGCGGGCTTGTGCCGTCGGCGGGTTTATATCGGGCATACACGGTTCTGTCGGGCTTCTCAGCGCGCGCTCAGGAAGCTCTCATGAAGCGCCGCGACAGTCTTGTACATGACCGAAAGCGAGTATCCCCAGCCGCAGCCCTCCTACCCGCCGCCTCCCGGGTACGCCCCGGCGTACGCCCCGGAGCGGCCCGGCCGGCGGCGCGCCAAGCGGCCCGTCGGACTGCTGGCGGCGGTCGCGATCGCCGCGGCGGCCGTCGGCGGCGGTACGGCCGCCGCCGTACAGGAGCTGACCGGCCCGCAGGGCGCCGGCGGCACCGGGGTCAGCGGGACGAACGTGGCGCAGAGCAGCAAGGGCACGGTCGCCGGGGTCGCGCAGGCCGTCGGCCCGAGCATCGTCGAGATCAGGGCGGACTCCGGCTCGGGGCAGTCCACCGGCTCGGGCGTGATCATCACGAGCGACGGCGAGATCATCACGAACAACCACGTGATCGCCGGGGCGTCCTCGGTCAAGGTGCGGCTCAGCGACGGCACGACGTACGACGCCGAGGTCGTCGGCACCGACCCCGGCAAGGACCTGGCCCTGATCAAGCTGGCCGGCGCGAAGGATCTGAAGGCGGCCGCCCTCGGCGACTCGGAGCAGGTGAAGGTCGGTGACCAGGTGGTCGCGATCGGCTCGCCCGAGGGCCTGACCGGCACCGTCACCAGCGGCATCGTCTCCGCCCTGGACCGCGACGTGACCGTGGCCAAGGAGCAGAACCCGGACCAGCGGCAGCGGCAGCCGGACGGCGGCTGGCCGTTCGAGTTCGGCGGCCAGGAGTTCAACGGCGACACCGGGTCCTCCAAGACCACGTACCAGGCCATCCAGACGGACGCCTCGCTCAACCCCGGCAACTCCGGCGGCGCGCTGATCAACATGAACGGCGAGGTCATCGGCATCAACTCGGCGATGTACTCGCCGAGTGCGGCCGGCGGCTCGTCCGCGGGCAGCGTCGGCCTCGGCTTCGCGATCCCGGTGAACACGGTCAAGGCCGACCTGGACGCCCTGCGCGGTGGCGGCGGAGCGAACACCTAGGCACCCGGGGACACCCAGGCACACCCAGGCACACCTGGGGCGTACCGCCCCCTGCGTGCGAGGCTGAGAGGACCGACCGTACCGACCCCCGAGGAAGCCCCATGAGCTCCGCCGAGCGCATCCTGATCGTCGACGACGAGCCCGCCGTACGGGAGGCCCTGCAGCGCAGCCTCGCCTTCGAGGGGTACGGGACCGAGGTCGCCGTCGACGGTCTGGACGCGCTGGACAAGGCGGCAGCGCACGAGCCGGACCTGATCGTCCTGGACATCCAGATGCCCCGGATGGACGGCCTGACCGCGGCCCGCCGACTGCGCGCCGCCGGATCCACCACGCCGGTACTGATGCTCACCGCGCGCGACACGGTCGGCGACCGGGTCAGCGGACTGGACGCGGGCGCCGACGACTACCTGGTGAAGCCGTTCGAGCTGGACGAGCTGTTCGCCCGGATCCGCGCCCTGCTGCGGCGCAGCTCGTACTCGGCGTCGCTCGCCGGCCGGCCGGCGGCCGAGGTACTGACCTTCGCCGACCTGCGGATGGACCTGGCGACCCGCGAGGTCACCCGGGGCGAGCGGCCGGTGGAGCTGACCCGCACCGAGTTCACGCTGCTGGAGATGTTCCTGGCGCATCCGCGTCAGGTGCTCACGCGGGAACAGATCCTGAAGGCGGTGTGGGGCTTCGACTTCGAGCCGAGCTCCAACTCACTGGACGTGTACGTGATGTATCTGCGCCGCAAGACGGAGGCGGGCGGCGAGCCGCGCCTGGTGCACACGGTGCGGGGCGTCGGGTACGCCCTGCGGGCGGGCGGCGGCGAGTGAGAAGCACCCTGAGCCCGCTGAGCCGCCTCAGCCCCCTCCGCCGCTTCCGCGCCCTGCCGATCCGCTCCCGGCTGGCCCTGCTGGTCGCGGCGGCGGTGGCCGTCGCCGTCGCCGCGGTGGCCACGGCGTGCTGGTTCATGGTGCGCGCCCAGCTGCGCGACCAGCTCGACGCGAGCCTGCGTTCGACCAACGCGGCGCAGCAGGCGTCGCGGGCGCTGAGCGGCTTCGGCTGTCTGAGCAGCCCGCCGCCGCAGGGGCGGCCGTTCATCAACAACCTGAGCGCCACCGTGCAGATCGTGCTCCAGGACGGCGACCACTGCTGGGTGGACGGCGCGGAGACGCTTCCGGTGACGAGCGCCGACATCGCGGTGGCGAAGGGGCTCCGGGATGCCGTGCTGCACGACGTCACCACCGCCGACGGCACCGAGATGCGCGTCTACACCCAGCCCGCGACGGCGGCCGGGAACGAGCCGGTGGCCATCTCGGTCGCCCGGCCGCTGGCCGACGTCAACGACCCGCTGAACACCCTCGCCCTGGTGCTCCTGGTCCTCGCCGGTATCGGCGTCGTCGGGGCCGGCGCCGCCGGGCTGTGGGTCGCCCGGGCCGGGCTCCGGCCCGTCGACGAGCTGACCGGGGCCGTCGAGCACGTGGCCCGGACGGAGGATCTCACCGTCCGGATTCCCGTCGAGGGCGAGGACGAGATCGCCCGGCTCTCCCGGTCCTTCAACTCCATGACCGCCGCCCTCGCCTCCTCCCGCGACCGCCAGGCCCAGCTGATCGCCGACGCCGGGCACGAGCTGCGGACCCCGCTGACGTCGCTGCGTACGAACATCGAGCTGCTCGCGCGCAGCGAGCAGACGGGCCGGGCCATCCCGCCCGAGGACCGCCGCGCGCTGCTGGCGTCCGTCAAGGCGCAGATGACCGAGCTGGCCGCGCTGATCGGCGATCTCCAGGAACTGGCCCGGCCGGACGCCGCCGGCCCCGGCCCCCTCCAGGTCGTCGCGCTGCACGACATCGCGCGGGCCGCACTGGAGCGCGCCCGGCTGCGCGGGCCGGAGCTGACGGTCACGGCGGACCTGCGGCCCTGGTACGTACGGGGCGAGCCGGCCGCGCTCGAACGCGCCGTCGTCAACGTCCTCGACAACGCGGTGAAGTTCAGCCCGCCCGGCGGCACGGTCGAGGTCGCCCTGCACCGCGGTGAGCTGTCGGTACGCGACCACGGCCCCGGCATCCCGGCCGAGGAGCTGCCGCACGTCTTCGAGCGGTTCTGGCGCTCGCAGTCCGCCCGCGCCCTGCCCGGCTCGGGCCTCGGCCTGTCCATCGTGGCCCGTACGGTCCAGCAGGCGGGCGGCTCCGTCGCGCTGCGCCCGGCGGAGGGCGGCGGCACGCGGGCGGTGCTCACGCTCCCGGGGGCGCCGACACCGCCGCCGGCGCCACCGCCGACACCATCTCCGGCGCCACCATCCGCGGCGGAGCCCGGCCCTCAGCCGTCAGCCGTTGTGCCGGATGAGGGATTCCACAAGCCCTGAACGGGTGTTGGGGAAGTCCATCGGGACGATGCCCAGGCCCTTCCAGCCGGCGGCCGTGCCGTCGAGGAAGCTGTGCACCCTGGGGTTCAGGCGGTCGGAGTTCCAGCGGGGCGGCAGCAGCGCGGACGTGCTGACGTAGTTGAGGAACAGCTTGCCGGGCTGCTGCACGGCCTTGCGGAAGTGCGCCTCGATCTTGGGGTACTTGGCGCCGGGCTCGGCCATGTAGTCGTCCTGGATGTCGAACAGGCCGCCGTCGCCGTACCGCAGTCCGGGCAGTCCGCCGTTGTCGCCGAGCAGGACGACCTTGCCGCGGGCCTGGCCCAGCGTCGGCAGACCGGCGTCGATCCGGAACAGCGGGCGCCAGCCCTTGCCGTCCAGGTAGAGGTCGAAGACGCGCCGGAACTCGGCGTCGGACGCCTCCGAGTACTCCTGCTTGACGCGCATCAGGACCGTCTCGGAGGGACGCGCGGCCAGGAAGTCCCGGCAGGCGCCCAGGACATCGCCGAACATCAGGTTCTGGTAGTACGCGCCGTGGTGGATGGCGAACGAGTCGCCGGTGACCCGGCACCGGACGTCCAGGAAGCGGATGCCTCTGTTCAGCTGGTCGGCGACGGAGATGTTCTGGCACGCGACCCAGGGCCCGCCCACGCGCGCGCCCGAGTCGTGGGTGCCGGGGATGGTCAGCCGCTGGACGGGAGTGGCGTCGCCGAGGCCGGCCATCCAGTCCTGTACGGAAAGGGTGCGCGGCGGGGCCGCGACGGCACTCCGTACGCCGAGCAGGGCGGTAGCGGACAGCGCGGCCGCTCCCGTGAGAAATCTCCGCCGGTCCACGCTCATGTACCCGTCCCCTCGTAGGCCGTCGGGATCGTCGGTGGTCGGCCGCCCGATCGGCCCCCGGATTATGACGTGTACAGGTCATAACTGGAAGGGGTGTGACACACATGGGGGCGGCGGGCATCATGCCCGCCGCCCCGCTGCCGTGCCTGCTGTTACTTGACGACCGTGATCCGGTCCGCGGCCGGCGGCGCGAGGGGCGCCGACGCCGTCGAGTGGGCCGCCAGGTAGGCGTTGAAGAGATCCAGGTCGGACGCGCCGACCAGCTTGTTCCTGTGCTCCTTCAGGACGGGGAAGCCGTCACCGCCGCCCGCGAGGAACTCGTTCATCGCGACGCGGTAGGTCTTCGCCGGGTCGATCGCCGCCCCGTTCAGCTTCACCGAGTCCACCACGATCCGGGCCGCGCCCGTCTTGGTGAGGTCCAGCGTGTACGTGAAGCCCTCCGACACCTGGAGGATCTTCGGCGACGCCTCGTTCGGGCCGCTGACCTGCTGCTGCAGCGCCGTGATCAGCTGAGCACCGGTCAGGTCCACCACGTTCATCATGTTGGTGAACGGCTGCACGGTGAACGCCTCGCCGTACGTCACCACCCCGTCGCCCTCAGCGCCGCTCGCCTTGTACACGAGGTCCGAGCGGATACCGCCCGGGTTCATCAGCGCGAGCTGCGCCCCGCCCTTGTCGGCCGGCGCCAGGCCCTCCAGCTGCGCGTCCGCGATCAGGTCGCCCAGCGGCTTCTCCGGAGCCGTCGAGCCGCGTCCGTTGATGTCGGCGGAGATGAAGCCCTGCGGCCGGTTGGCGATCGGCGCGGCCAGCTTGTTCCAGCGCTCGATGAGCGAGGTCATGTCGGCGGCCTTGGCCTGGTCACGGGTGACGACGTGGTTCGCCGCCCGAGGAGAAGAATGCAGCACCGACGTACGCACGATGTCCTTGGTGCGGCGGTCGTACGTCAGCGTGGTGTCCGTGTAGAGCTTGCCGAACGCCGACGCCGACGTGACCATGCGCGGCTTGCCGGAGGGGTCCGGGATCGTGCACACGTACGCCTGGTGGGTGTGGCCGGTGACCAGCGCGTCCACCTTCGGCGTGATGCCCTTGGCGATGGCCGCGATCGGGCCGGAGATGCCGTCGCCCGGCCCCGGCGAGTCGCAGTCGTAGTTGTACGCCGTCGACGCGGGCGAGCCGCCCTCGTGGATCAGCGCGACGATGGACTTGACGCCCATCCGGTCGAGCTTCCTGGCGTACTTGTTGATGGTCTCGACCTCGTCGTGGAACTTCAGGCCCTTGACACCGTTGGCCGTGACGATGTCCGGAGTGCCCTCGAGCGTCACTCCGATGAAGCCGATCCTGACGCCGTTCTTCTTCCAGACGGTGTACGGCTCAAGGACCGGCCGGCCGGTCTTCTCCTTCGTCACGTTCGCGGCGAGGTAGGGGAAATCGGCCCCCTTGAACTCCTTGCCCTCCTCGTAGCAGCCCTCGACCGGGTGACAGCCGCCGTTCTGCAGCCGGGCCAGCTCGACCGCGCCCTCGTCGAACTCGTGGTTGCCCACGGCCGATACGTCCAGCTTCAGCTTGTTGAGCGCCTCGATGGTCGGCTCGTCGTGGAAGAGCCCAGACAGCAGCGGGCTCGCGCCGACCATGTCGCCGCCCGCCGCGGTGACGGAGTACGGGTGGCCCTCGCGCGCCTTGCGCAGCGAGGTGGCCAGGTACTCGACGCCACCGGCCGGTATCACCTTGGTCGTACCGTCGGCCTGCTTCTCGGTGACCGTGCCGGCCGAGCCGGCCGGCGGCTCCAGGTTGCCGTGCAGGTCGTTGAACGACAGCAGCTGCACATCGACGGTCCGCGACGGCTTGTGGTGGTAGCCCTCGCGGCGGTCACCGCTGTCGGCCCCCGCCGGCAGAGCGGCGGCGGCCAGTGCGCCGGCCGTGGCCGCGACCGCCACGGCGCCCACGGTCAACCGGCGGACTCTGCCGCGCCGTTGTGGTGTCGCTGACATCAGTTCCCCTTTGCGGACAGCGAGACATCGCTCTGTTGAATTGCGTGCGCAGCCTACGGTCAACGCGCGTAGCGCGACAGGGGTCGCGGGTTACGACCAGGTTGCGGGACGGGTGCGCGGGCACCGGCCGTCCGGCGCCGTAGGCTCGTACTCATGACTGACGCAGCAGCAGCTCTGGAGCCCGGCCGGCAGATCCAGACCCTCGACGAGCTCACCGCCGAACAGGCACAGGCGGTCCTGGACCTGCTGTCCGAGGCCGCGCACAGCGACGGCATGCAGGCGGTCTCCGAGCAGGGCAGGCTCCAGCTCCGCGGCGGCAGGCGGGAAGGCGTACGGCACTTCCTGCTCACGGAGGCCGGCCTGCTCGCCGGGTACGCGCAACTGGAGGACACCGACCCGGTCGAGGCCCCGGCCGCCGAGCTGGTCGTCCACCCCTCCTTCCGCGGCCGCGGCCACGGCCGGGCACTCGGCGCCGCGCTGCTCGCCGCGTCCGGCAAGCGGCTGCGGGTCTGGGCGCACGGCGGCAAGTCGGCCGCCCGGCACCTCTCCCAGGTCCTCGGCCTCACCCTGTTCCGCGAACTGCGCCAGTTGCGGCGCCCGTTGAACGACGGCGGGCCGATCGCCGAGCCGGTGCTGCCGGCCGGCGTCACCGTCCGTACCTTCGTGCCGGGCGAGGACGACGCGGCCTGGCTCGCCGTGAACGCCGCCGCCTTCGCGCACCACCCCGAGCAGGGCTCGCTCACCCAGCGTGACCTCGACGACCGCAAGGCGGAGCCCTGGTTCGACCCGGAGGGCTTCTTCCTGGCCGAGCGCGGGGGCGAGATCGTCGGCTTCCACTGGACGAAGGTCCATGCCACGGAGAAGCTCGGCGAGGTGTACGTCCTCGGCGTCCGCCCTGGCGAGCAGGGCAGCGGCCTCGGCAAGGCCCTCACCTCGGTCGGCCTGCGCCATCTCGCGGCGCAGGGCCTGCCGACCGCGATGCTGTACGTCGACGCGGACAACCCGGCGGCCCTGAGGGTGTACGAGCGCCTCGGCTTCACCACCCACGAGACGGACCTGATGTACCGCACCGAATCCTGACCGGCCCGCGCGGAAACGGGCCGGGGAGAGGGGCCGGGGAGACGGGGCAACGCTTCCTGCATGTCATGTCGCCGTTACCGGCCATTCAGACACGCTTGCGAACCTCGGTGGATGCAGCCCGCTGTCACCCCACCCAACGGGAGCTTTCACCTCACCCCGGCCGCTTCCGACGCGCCTGTACGCCCGCGCGCGCGGAACAATGGACATATGAGCCAGCAGCCCAGCGCCGAGGTCCCGATCCAGCACGCCCAGCCGTCCGTCGGCTCCATAGCCGCGCACCGCCCGCACACGGTCGCGGCGGTCGTGTCCGACCTGGAGCCCGACCTCGATGCCGACCTGGACGGGTACGAGGAAGCCGACAACGAGGGCGCGGAACTCCCCCAGGGCCGGTTCCTGGACCGGGAGCGCAGCTGGCTGGCGTTCAACGAGCGGGTGCTCGAACTCGCCGAGGACCCCGCGACCCCCCTCCTCGAACGAGCGAACTTCCTGGCGATCTTCGCCAGCAACCTGGACGAGTTCTTCATGGTCCGGGTGGCCGGCCTCAAGCGCCGTATCGCCACCGGGGTCGCCACCCGCTCCGCGTCCGGCCTCCAGCCCCGCGAGGTACTGGACCTGATCTGGACCCGGTCCCGCGAGCTCATGGCCCGGCACGCCGCCTGCTACCAGCAGGACATCGCCCCGGCGCTGGCCGAGGAGGGCGTACACCTCATCCGCTGGCCCGACCTGACCGAGAAGGAGCAGGCGCGCCTCTTCACGCTCTTCCGCCAGCAGATCTTCCCCGTCCTCACCCCGCTGGCCGTCGACCCCGCGCACCCCTTCCCGTACATCTCGGGCCTCTCGCTGAACCTGGCCGTGGTGGTACGGAACCCGGTCAGCGGCCACCGCCACTTCGCCCGGGTCAAGGTGCCGCCGCTGCTGTCCCGCTTCCTGGAGGCCTCGCCGCAGCGGTACGTGCCGCTGGAGGACGTCATCGCGGCCCACCTGGAGGAGCTCTTCCCCGGCATGGAGGTCCTGGCGACCCACATGTTCCGGGTCACGCGCAACGAGGACCTGGAGGTCGAGGAGGACGACGCCGAGAACCTGCTCCAGGCCCTGGAGAAGGAACTCATGCGGCGCCGCTTCGGCCCGCCGGTCCGCCTGGAGGTCGAGGAGTCCATCGACCCGGGCGTCCTGGACCTCCTTGTCCAGGAGCTGAAGGTCTCCGCCGCCGAGGTCTACCCGCTGCCCGGCCCGCTGGACCTGACCGGCCTCTTCGGCATCTCCTCGCTGGACCGGCCGGAACTGAAGTACCCGAAGTTCATCGCCGGCACCCACCGGGACCTCGCGGAGGTGGAGTCCGCGTCCGCGCCGGACATCTTCGCGGCCCTCCGCGAGCGGGACGTCCTGCTCCACCACCCGTACGACTCGTTCTCGACCTCCGTCCAGGCCTTCCTGGAGCAGGCCGCGAGCGACCCGGACGTCCTCGCCATCAAGCAGACGCTGTACCGGACCTCGGGCGACTCCCCCATCGTGGACGCCCTGATAGACGCCGCCGAGTCGGGCAAGCAGGTCCTCGTACTCGTCGAGATCAAAGCCCGCTTCGACGAGCAGGCCAACATCAAGTGGGCGCGCAAGCTGGAGGAGTCCGGCTGCCACGTCGTGTACGGGCTGGTCGGCCTCAAGACGCACTGCAAGCTGTCCCTGGTGGTCCGCCAGGAGGGCGACACCCTGCGCCGCTACTCGCACGTCGGCACCGGCAACTACCACCCCAAGACGGCCCGGCTGTACGAGGACCTCGGCCTGCTCACCGCCGACCCGCAGGTCGGCGCCGACCTCTCCGACCTCTTCAACCGGCTCTCCGGCTACTCGCGCCGTGAGACCTACCGGCGCCTGCTGGTCGCCCCGAAGTCCCTCCGGGACGGCCTGATCGCACGGATCAACAAGGAGGCCCAGCACCACCGCTCGGGCCGCGCCGCGTATGTCCGGATCAAGGTCAACTCGATGGTCGACGAGGCCGTCATCGACGCGCTCTACCGCGCCGCGCAGGCCGGCGTCCCGGTGGACATCTGGGTCCGCGGCATCTGCGCGGTGCGCCCCGGCGTGACCGGACTCTCGGAGAACATCCAGGTCCGCTCGGTCCTCGGCCGCTTCCTGGAACACTCCCGGGTCTTCGCCTTCGGCAACGGCGGCGAGCCCGAAGTCTGGTTCGGCAGCGCCGACATGATGCACCGCAACCTCGACCGCCGGATCGAGGCACTGGTCCGGGTCACCGACCCGGCCCACCGCGCGGCACTCGACCGGATGCTGGAAACCGGCATGTCCGACTCCACGGCGTCCTGGCACCTCGGCCCGGACGGCAACTGGACCCGGCACGGCACGGACGCGGACGGTCAGCCGCTGCGGCACGTACAGGAGATGCTCATTGACGCCCGGAGGCGCCGGCGTGGCTCAGCAACACCATGACTCCACCGCAGGTGACGCACTTACCGAGTACCTGCAGAGCCAGGCCACGGAGTTCCTCCGCAGCCTGCGCCTGCACGGCGAGAGCGGGGTGGACGCGGCGGAGGCCGCGGAAGCGGCCCTCGCGCTGCGCCGCGCCGCCCGCCGGATCAGCGCCACGCTGCACACGTTCCGGCCGCTGACCGACCAGGCGTGGGCGGACGGCCTCCGTACGGAACTGGCCTGGCTCTCCGGCACCCTGGCGCTGGAACACGCCTACGCCTCCCGGCTGGACCGGCTCCTGGAAGCCCTCCACCGCCTGGCGGGCGCCCCCCACCTCCCCCCGGCCCGCACGGCGGACCCGGAAGCCGGCGGCCCGGGCGTGCTCACCGGGACCGCCACGGCCGCCCCGCGAGCGAAGCGGCCGCCACACGAGCAGTCCGGCGGGGGGAAACCGGCCGCACTCGCCGTCGGGGCCGCCCGCGCCGGCGCGCTGCTGGAGCGGCAGCTCACCCTCGCCCGGACCCGCGCGCACTCGGCGGCCCTGCAGGCGCTGGGCTCGTCCCGGTTCCACGCCGTCGCCGACGCCGTCGCCGTACTGGCCTCGGAGGTGCCCGTCGCCCCGGCCGAGGCCGAGGACCTGCCCCCGCTGGCCGCACGGGTCGAGGCCCGCCTCTCGGAGGCAGTAGCCGTACTGCCGCTGGGCCGCGCCGGGCACCCGTACAACGCCGAGGCCCTCGTCCATGGCCTCGCCTCCACCCCGGGAAGCGAGCAGCAGGACGCCCCCTGGCACCAGGTCCGCCTGCTGCTCCGGCTGCACCGGTACGCGCAGGAGGTACTGGGCGCCGACGCCGCCCGGCTGGCCGGCGCGAGCGAGGCACTCGACCGGCACCGGGACGCGGCCGAGGCCGCTGCCGCCTCCGCGGCGGCGGCCCGTACCCCGCGCATCGCCCCGGCCACGGCGTACGCGCTGGGCGTGCTCCACGCGGACCAGCGGCACGAGGTGGAGGCGGCCAGGTTCGCCTTCCAGCACCTCTGGCACCGAAGCATGGCGGCGGCGACATGAACGAAGACTCAGTGGTTCTGGCGGCGGGGTGCGTTCTGTGGCGACGCTCCCCCACTGGCTACGGAATCGAACTCGCCCTGGTCCACCGACCGAAGTGGGCGGATTGGTCCCATCCGAAAGGCAAGCTGAAGCGCGACGAGGACGCTCGGCACGGGGCCCTGCGCGAGGTGCTGGAGGAAACCGGCATGACGTGCGATTTGGGGACGGAGCTGCCTACTGTTCGGTACGTAGTCGAGGGGCGCCCCAAAGAAGTCCGCTACTGGGCTGCCGAAGCCACCGGTGGCGAGTTCGCACCGAACAGAGAGGTCGACCAGTTGCTGTGGCTGGCTCCCGCTGCGGCGCGTAGTCGCCTGACGCAGAACAGGGACAGGGAACTGGTCACAGCTCTACTCGACACCCTTCACCTGACGCCCTGAGCCTGGCTTTGGGTCCTGGCCTGTCACCTCAAGCCACGAGACCCTGAGCAAGGCGGGGTCGAACGGGGCTTTGTCGCTGACGCCTGCCGGGATGGGCAGGACGACGACGGAGGTGATGACCTGCCCGATCACCTCGCGTTTCTCCGGCAGCTCCATCTGATCCCACTGCGCTCGGCTCCACCCCCTGAGCAGGTTCTTCTTGGCCTCGGCCCTCAGGTGGTCCTTCTCCTCCTGCTCCAGCGTCCTGATGTTCCGGTTCAGACGCATGATCAGGTCGTGGACGTCGCTCCATTCGGCCTCACCCGACGCAACAGAGTCACTGATGGCCTTTCGCTGCTTGCGAAGGCCCGCGAGCTTGCCCTTGCCTCGCCAGGGAATCGTCTTGGCCTCCGTGCCGGAGAAGTGTTCATCCAGGTAGGCCAGCAGAAGGCCTTCAAGGTACTCGTCCACGGGTGCGACCCTGCGGCCGATGCCCTTGCAATTGGCATCCCCACACCGGTAGTAGTCGCCGTACTTGGCGTTCTTTCCAGTCGCCTTGTTGCCGGTGAGCTTCGAGCCGCAGACTTCTTCAAAGTCGTTGAGACGTCCACAGCGCAGGTATCCGGAGAACTTGTATGTCCGAGTCCGGATCTGCTCTTCGGGCCGCTCCGCCTTGCCCTGCCTCATGCCCCTGTGCAGACGATTCGCCTGGACGCCGGTCATGATGCTCTTCCACATCTCGTAGGTGCACTCGTCGGCGTCGTCGGCGTGTTCCCAGTCCCCGATTGTGGGCTCACCGGTATTGGAGTCCGCCACAATCTCCCCGTTGAGGACCCTGCCGCCCCACCACGCCGGGTTGGTGATGAGGGCCTTGACTCCCTGCTCCGACCAGGCTCCGCCGCGGGCGGTCCTGACCTTCCTCTTGTTCATCTCAGCCGTGATGCCCCGCCACGACTTCCCCGCATGCCGCATCTTGATCATGTCGATCAGGTGCGGCCATTCTTCTGCGTTCCGGTGCTTGTTGCCGACCCTGTACGGGTCCTTGGACGCCCCGAGCCAGCCGAAGCGGCGCGGCGCGCCGTAGGTCTTCCCCTCTTCCGCTCGGTCCGCAGCATTCCGCACAGTGCGCTTGCGTAACCTTTTCACCTCGGTCTCGCCTATGCCCGTGGTGCCGAGGCCCGCGATGATTGCCTCCTCGTCGTTGACGAGGTCCAGAAAGGTCGTGTCGTCGATGAAAACGCCGCCACCGACCATCACCAGTGCGTCCTGGAACGCGATGAAGTCGCGGGGGAGGCGATACACCCGCTCCTTCTCGACTGCGATGCAGCCGCGAAGGGGGATCTCTGTCTCCTCTTCCCGCCCGTGAGTGATGTCTCTGCACATCTGCCGGAACGCCGGACGTATCACCTCGCGGTTGGCGGCCGTGAGGTTGTTGTCCTCGTAGTGCAGAACGACGGCGGCGCCGTGCAACCCTGCGTTCCTGGTGTTTCTCTTGTGCTGACGTCCGACGCCAATTGCGTCGCCGTCGAGCCGGTCGGCAGAGATGCGGGCGTAGGAGATCAACGGCGTGCGTCCGTTGATCCAGTCCTCGATCGTGCCGCCCCCGTCAAGCCACGCCTGGAGAGGCGGGGCGATGTAGGAGCGGGAGAACGTCTTGGATGGCCGTGCAGGGTTGCGTGAATCGATCACACGTCGACGTTACATACACCGGACTAGCCATGACACCGAATCCGTGACATCCCAAGGGAAAGACACCGGCCCCATCTGGATCCCGCCCGGCAGACACCCCGGGCTGTCCGCCACGGTTCACCCGCCGTTCACTCACCCCCGTCGGCCGCTTCACCTGTTCTGCCTAGTTTCGGCAGTGCACGACGCAGGTGCGTCGTGCCGCACGGACACAAAGACGCATAGACACAGACTCTTCGCACGCCGCCCCGACAGAGACCGGCGGCTCCTGGAAGGAACACCCGAAAGTGAAGCTTCAGCGCAAGAACCGGCTTCGCGCCACCGCGCTCGGCGCCCTCGCCGTCTCCGGCGCCCTGGTCCTCACGGCGTGCGGCTCTGACGACAACAGCGGCACCGGCGGCACCGGCGGCGGCAACACCAAGGCCGCCAGCAACATCAAGTGCGACGACGCCAAGGGCCAGCTGCTCGCGGCCGGCTCGTCCGCGCAGAAGAACGCCATGGACCTGTGGGTCAAGAACTTCCAGGCCGCCTGCGCGGGCGTGGAGATCAACTACCAGCCCATCGGCTCCGGTGGCGGTATCACCAAGTTCAACCAGGGCCAGGTCGGCTTCGCCGGTTCCGACTCTGCGCTGAAGGACACCGAGGTCGCCGACTCCAAGAAGGTCTGCAAGGGCGGCCAGGGCATCAACCTCCCGATGGTCGGCGGCCCGGTCGCTATCGGTTACAACCTGAGCGGCGTGGACAACCTCGTCCTGGACGCCCCGACCCTCGCCAAGATCTTCGACTCGAAGATCACCAAGTGGAACGACCCGGCGATCGCCAAGCTCAACCCGGGCGTCAAGCTCCCGAGCACCGGCATCCAGGCCTTCCACCGCTCCGACGAGTCGGGCACCACCCAGAACCTGGGCAAGTACCTCAGCAAGGCCGCCCCGGCCGACTGGAAGCACGACCCGAAGTCGAAGTCGTGGCTGGCCAAGGGTGGCCAGGCCGCCAGCGGTTCCTCCGGTGTCGCCGCCGGCGTCAAGGGCACCGACGGAGCCATCGGCTACTTCGAGCTGTCCTACGCGACCGCCAGCAAGATGAACACGGTGAAGATCGACACCGGCGCCTCCGCCCCGGTCGAGGCCACCTCGGAGAACGCCTCCAAGGCGATCGCCGCCGCCAAGGTCAAGGGCACGGGCAACGACCTCGCCCTGGAGCTCGACTACGCCACCAAGGCCGAGGGTGCCTACCCGCTCGTCCTGGTGACGTACGAGATCGTCTGCGACAAGGGCAACAAGGCCGAGACGCTTCCCGCGGTCAAGGCCTTCCTGAACTACGCCATCAGCGACGAGGGCCAGAAGGTCCTCGCGGACGCCGGCTACGCGCCGATCCCGGCCGAGATCGCCGCCAAGGTCCGCGAGATCGTTCCCACCCTGTCCTGACCCCGGCCGCGGCCGGCCTCGTAACCCGAGGCCGGCCGCGCCTTCCGGTGCACCGCCGCCAGGAGCCTCCCAGGCTCCGCAGACCGGAGAAACCTGATGGATATAGCAACCCAAACGACTTCAGTCCCGCCGCCCGCGGGACCGCGCGGCAAGCGCGCGAGCCGGGGCACGAACCGCCCCGGCGACCGGATCTTCCTGGGCCTGTCCCGGGGCTCCGGCATCACCCTTCTGGTGATCATGGCCGCCATCGCGGTCTTCCTCACCTACCGGGCCGCCCTCGCCATCTCGAAGGACGAAGGCAACTTCCTCACCACGTCCGAGTGGAACCCGGCCGGCAACCCGCCGGTCTTCGGTATCGCCGTCCTCGTGTACGGCACCGTCGTCAGCTCGGTCATCGCCATGGCGATCGCTGTGCCGGTCGCGATCGGCATCGCGCTCTTCATCTCGCACTACGCGCCGCGCAAGCTCGCCGGCCCGCTCGCGTACCTCGTCGACCTGCTGGCCGCGGTACCGAGCATCATCTACGGCCTCTGGGGCGCCGTCTTCCTGGTGCCGTACCTGGACGGCCTGAACAAGTGGCTGGGCGAGTACCTCGGCTGGACGTACATCTTCGAGCGGACCAGCGAAGGCGTGGCCCGCAACCTGTTCACCGTCGGCATCCTGCTGGCGATCATGATTCTGCCGATCATCACGAACGTCACCCGTGAGGTCTTCCTCCAGTCGCCGAAGGCGCACGAAGAGGCCGCCCTGGCCCTCGGTGCCACCCGCTGGGAAGTCATCCGGATGTCGGTCCTGCCGTTCGGCCGCTCGGGCATCATCAGCGCCTCGATGCTGGGCCTGGGCCGTGCGCTCGGCGAGACGATGGCCGTCGCCGTCGTGCTCTCCCCCAGCTTCGTCATCTCCGGCCACCTGCTCGACCCGGGCGGCGGCACCTTCGCGCAGAACATCGCCGCGAAGTTCAACGAAGCCGACGAGTTCGGCCGCGACGCCCTGATCGCGTCCGGCCTCGTGCTCTTCGGCATCACTCTGCTGGTCAACGGCGCTGCGCGGATGATCATCGCCCGCCGCAAGGAGTACTCGGGGGCCAACGCATGAGCCAGACCCTTCAGGACAAGCGCCCCGTCGCCCCCGTGCCCACGACGCCCCTCTCCCACGCCCGCCTCCCGCGCTGGGCCCCGGCCGCGATCGCCGTCGGGTCCGTCGCCGCGGGCTGCGGCCTCGGCCTGGTGGCCGGCTGGCACAGCCGCATCCAGTGGGGCCTGCTGTCCGCCCTGATCTTCGTGCTCGCCACCTACGCGATCACCACCAAGATCGAGGGCAGCCGCCAGGGCAAGGACCGGGTCGCCACCAGCCTCGTCTGGGTCTGCTTCATCCTCGCCGTCATCCCGCTGCTCTCGCTGGCCTGGGTGACGATCAGCAAGGGCATGAAGGTCCTCGACCCGTACTTCCTGACGCACTCCATGAGCGGTCTGCTCGACACGGACCCGGGCGGCGGCGTCTACCACGCGCTGCTCGGCACCCTGGAGCAGGTCGGCATCGCGACCCTGATCGCCGCGCCGATCGGTCTGCTGACCGCGGTGTACCTGGTCGAGTACGGGCGCGGAAAGCTGGCGCAGGCCGTCACCTTCTTCGTCGACGTCATGACGGGCATCCCGTCGATCGTCGCGGGTCTGTTCATCCTCGCCACCTGGAATCTGATGCTGGGCTTCGGGCCCTCCGGATTCGCCGGCGCGATGGCCCTCGCGATCCTGATGATGCCGGTGGTCGTCCGCTCCACCGAGGAAATGCTCAAGCTCGTCCCGAACGAGCTGCGCGAGGCCTCCCTCGCCCTGGGCGTGCCCAAGTGGCGCACGATCCTCAAGGTGGTCCTGCCGACCGCGATCGGCGGCATCACCACCGGTGTGATGCTGGCGGTGGCGCGTATCACCGGTGAGACCGCGCCGGTCCTGCTGCTCGTCTTCGGTACGAAGCTGATCAACCCGAACCCCTTCGAAGGCGCGCAGTCGTCGCTCCCGCTGTACGTGTACGAGCAGTACTCGGTGGGCACCGACGCCTCCGTCGACCGGGCCTGGGCCGCAGCGCTCGTCCTGATCGCCTTCGTCATGATCCTGAACCTGGTGGCCCGCGGCATAGCCCGCTGGAAGGCCCCGCAGACCGGTCGCTGACCCCGCGGCTACAAGAAAGTGATGTGAACCTCATGGCCAAGCGAATCGACGTCAGCGGCCTCTCCGCCTACTACGGCAACCACCTCGCCATCGACGACATCTCCATGACCGTCGAGCCCCGCTCCGTGACCGCCTTCATCGGCCCGTCCGGCTGCGGCAAGTCCACGTTCCTGCGCACCCTCAACCGGATGCACGAGGTCACCCCGGGCGGCCGCGTCGAGGGCAAGGTCATGCTGGACGACGAGAACCTCTACGGTTCGGGCGTCGACCCGGTCGCCGTGCGCCGTACGGTCGGCATGGTCTTCCAGCGCCCGAACCCGTTCCCCACCATGTCGATCTTCGACAACGTGGCGGCCGGGCTGCGCCTGAACGGCTCGTACAGGAAGAACCAGCTCGCGGAGATCGTCGAGAAGTCCCTCAAGGGCGCCAACCTCTGGAACGAGGTCAAGGACCGCCTCAACAAGCCGGGCTCCGGTCTGTCCGGCGGTCAGCAGCAGCGCCTGTGCATCGCCCGCGCGATCGCGGTCGAGCCGCAGGTCCTGCTGATGGACGAGCCCTGCTCCGCGCTGGACCCGATCTCCACCCTCGCCATCGAGGACCTGATCGGTGAGCTGAAGGAGCGCTTCACGATCGTCATCGTGACGCACAACATGCAGCAGGCGGCGCGCGTCTCGGACCGTACGGCGTTCTTCAACCTCGCGGCCGTCGGCCAGCCCGGCAAGCTCATCGAGATCGACGACACCGAGCGGATCTTCTCCAACCCCTCGGTCCAGGCGACCGAGGACTACATCTCCGGCCGCTTCGGATAAGCAGCCGGCGTCCAGACGTCCTGCGGTGCTGCATGGCGGTGCCACCGCAAGGCGAAGGGCCCGCCCCCCTCTCCCAGGGGGGCGGGCCCACTTTCGCTTTCCGGGGCCGGGGCGCGGGGGCGCCTAGCCGAACGCCAGGTTCACGATCCAGAAGCTGAGCGCCGCGACCAGCGCGGCGGCCGGCATCGTGATGAACCAGCCCATCACGATGTTCTTCGCCACACCCCACCGCACCGCGCGCGACCCCTTGGTCGAGCCCACGCCCATGATCGCCGAGGTGATGACGTGCGTCGTCGAGATCGGCGCGTGGAACATGAAGGACGCCGTGTACATCACCGACGCCGCCGTGGTCTCCGCCGCGAACCCCTGCGGCGGGTCCAGCTCGATGATCCGCCGGCCCAGGGTCCGCATGATGCGCCAGCCACCCGCGTACGTACCGAGCGACAGCATCACCGCGCACGCGATCTTGACCCAGATCGGGATCGCGTCGCCCTGGTCCTCGACATCCGCGATGACCAGCGCCATCACCACGATGCCCATCGTCTTCTGGGCGTCCTGGAGGCCGTGGCCGAGCGCCATGCCCGCCGCCGAGACGGTCTGGGCTATCCGGAAGCCGCGCTTGGCCCTGCTCGGGTTCGACCTGCGGAACATCCACAGGATCGCGACCATCACCAGATAGCCCAGGATCAGCCCGACGAAGGGCGAGATGAACATCGGGATGACGACCTTCTCCAGCACCCCGGTCCAGATCACCTCCGTCCCGCCGGCGATCGCCGCGCCCACCATGCCGCCGAAGAGCGCATGGCTGGAGGACGAGGGCAACCCGAAGTACCAGGTCACCAGGTTCCACACGATCGCGCCGATCAGCGCGGCGAAGAGGATGCCCATCCCCTTCGAGCCCTCGGGGGTCGCGATCAAACCCTCGCTGACCGTCTTGGCCACCCCGCTGCCCATGAAGGCACCGGCGAGGTTCATCACCGCTGCCATCGCCAGCGCCGCACGCGGGGTCAGTGCCCGGGTGGAGACCGAGGTCGCGATGGCGTTCGCCGAGTCGTGGAAGCCGTTGGTGTACGTGAAGCCGAGCGCGACGCCGATGGTCACGATCAGCGCAAAGGTGTCCACGAGGTTCAGGACTCCTTGACCGCGATGGTCTCCACCGTGTTCGCGACGTGCTCGAACGCGTCCGCGGCCTCCTCGAGCACATCGACGATCTGCTTGAGCTTCAGGACCTCGATGGCGTCGTACTTGCCGTTGAAGAGCGTCGCGAGGAGCTTGCGGTGGATCTGGTCGGCCTGGTTCTCGAGCCGGTTGACCTCGATCCAGTACTCAGTGAGGCTGTCCATGGTCCGCAGATGCGGCATCGCCTCGGCGGTCAGCTCCGCCGCCCGCGCCAGGACCTCGATCTGCTGCTCGACACCCTTCGGCAGCTCCTCGACCTGGTACAGCACGACCAGGTCGACGGCCTCCTCCATGAAGTCCATGATGTCGTCGAGCGAAGATGCGAGTTTGTAGATGTCTTCACGGTCGAACGGCGTGATGAACGAGGAGTTCAGCTGGTGGAAGATCGCATGCGTGGCGTCGTCCCCCGCGTGCTCCGCTGCCCGCATCCGCTCCGCGATCTCGGCCCGCGCGGAGGTGTCCGCCCCGAGCAGTTCCATCAGGAGCTTGGAGCCCGTGACGATGTTGTCCGCGGATGCGGCGAACATGTCGTAGAAGCTCGTCTCCCTGGGGGTCAGACGAAATCGCACGTGGGGTCCTCGGGGTGCATTGGATTCGGTCAGGGTGATGCTAGGCGCATCATCCGGCCACGGCTAACCGGCAAGACTTCAGTGTCGCCGATGAGGCACTGCGAAGAGTACGGGGCCCCGGCCCGATCCGTACCATTCGGTACCATATACCCATGAGGGGTATGCAAACCCTTGAAGGACAACGGGAGGACGCGATGACGACCACCGAAGCGGCCGGCGCGGCGACCACCGAGGCGCCCTCCGGACACGAGGCGGGAGTGCACGGCTACCACAAGCAGAAGGACGAGCACCTCAAGCGGCTGCGCAGGATCGAGGGTCAGATCCGCGGGCTGCAGCGGCTCGTCGACGAGGACGTGTACTGCATCGACATACTCACCCAGGTATCGGCATCCACGAAGGCCCTGCAGTCCTTCGCCCTCCAGCTCCTGGAGGAACACCTGCGCCACTGCGTCGCCGACGCTGCCGTCAAGGGCGGCGGGGAGATCGACGCGAAGGTCGAGGAGGCCACGAAGGCCATCGCCCGCCTGCTGCGGACCTGATCACGGGACGCGGACGGTGCCGCGGGCCGGGATCGATGAGGTCCGGGGCCCGGGTTCCGGGGTGCCGGGGGCAGCGAGCGCGGTGGTACGTGGTCCGCGCTCGCCCGCCACGCCCCGACCGGCCGCGGACTACCGCCGGCAGTCGGCCGGCCGGCCGCGCCCGGACTGCTCCGCGGCGACTTTCAGTACCTCGTCGATACGGTCCGCGCTGAGCCGCTCCTCGTCCGCGGCGGATGCCGCGATGATCAACTCACCACACAGCTCGATCTCGGCGAGGGCCACGTAATCCTGAACTGCCGCACCGCGTGCCGGAGTCACGTGCATCACCTCTTTCTGCCGTCGTCGACTTCCTAGCGTAGGGAGCGGGGCACGCACCGCGCATGGCACGGACGGACCATTTAAGGGGACCTTCCGTGCGGTTTACGGCCCGTACCAACCGGCGATCTTCACTGACCGGCGATCTGCACTAACCGGCGATCTTCCCGGCGAAGATGTCCCGCGCCGGCGGCAGCTGCACCTTCACCGGCGACCCGAACGCGTACAGCAGCGTCGTCGACGCGACCGCCACGGCCTGGGCGTCCTTCGCGTTCCCGTTCACGAAGCTGAACTGGTGCCGCACCTTGCGCAGCCGTCCCTGCTCGTCGAGATACGCGTCGAACGGCACGGCGTGCTTGCTGAACCCTTTCGCCGCCGCGGCCAGCGCGCCCCGCGCCTCCGGCGACGCCGCCCGCGCGGCCCGCGCGATGTCGGTGACCCCGCGGTAGTGCCGTACCTTCGCCCCGGCGAGATCGGTCTCCCCGACGAATGTGACGTCGCGCGCGCCCCGGAGCAGTTCGGCCGCGGCGAGCGGATCGGTCGCCCCACCCGTCACCAGGTTTCCGTCCGACAGGGTCGTGGTGTCCACCCGGACCCACTTGTCGGCGGGCACGCCCGCTCCCCGGTTCTTCATGTACAGCGCACCGGGAGCCAGCAGTTCCGTGATCGGCCGATGCTCTTCCTTGCCGCTGGGGTCCGTCGGCAGCATCACCGCGAGCTGCCCGATCCGCTGCCGGAAGTCGAAGCCGCCCTCGCCCCGGATGGTGACCAGTGTCCCGCCGGTCGCCATCTCCATGGACGTACGGGCCTTGGCGCTGCCCGTCCCCCTGAGCACATCGGCGGCCCGGCGCACCGCGTCCACGTCGTCCGCGCCACCGCGGTCCTCGGCCGAGGCGTCCTCACCGGCCGAGCATCCGGCGGTCGCCACCGCCCCCGCCAGGGTCAGGGCGACGACCGCAAGAGCCCCGCCTCTGCGCCTGTGCTGCTGCACCACCATCGCCTGCCAACCCCCAACTCCGAACCGCTGCCTGCCCGAGTCCCCACCCGTTCCGCATAACGACGGCTGCGTGCGGCCGTCACGCCCGCTCCGGAGAACCGCCCGTCCAGGTACCGTGAACACGTGCTTCCCGAAGCCCCACCGAACGCCCCGCACCACCGCACCGGCACCAGCGAGCGGGGCTCGTTCTGCATCGCCCACTGCACCTGCGGCTGGAAGGGCCCGGCGCGCCGCTCCCGGGAGCGGGCCCGCCAGGACGCGACGGTCCACACCACGGAGAGCTGATCCCGCGGCGGCCGGCGGAAGTGGCCGAAAAACGCCCCACCGCGAGGCCGCGCTCCGCTCCGCCCCCGGCTAGGGCCTGTCCGGCGGATCAGGGCCGGATAGGACGCGGCGTCTGGTGCACTGCGCTTCGCTCCGTCTCCGCTCTTTTCCAGGCCCTTGGATGCGGAGCTGCATCGCAAGGCGCCGGAGTGCCCTAATAGCGGAGCTATTCGGGCATTTCGGCAACGCGGCGAGGTGCCGTGCCTGGGGGCACCTCCCTGGGGGCACCCCCGGACGGAGTCTGGGGGAGGTAGCTGGGGGAGCGTCGTGGCCCCGGCCAAGATCCGCCGGACAGGCCCTACACCGGAACCGCCCGGGTGTAACCCGTACGGACCACCCCGACTGGCCCACCGCCCCCGGTACCGATGCCCTGTTAGGGAGACGGACGACCCGAACCTGCGAGGGCGGAGCCGATGCGAGGACCCCGAACAGCCGTGCTCACCGCGGCCACCATGCTCGTACTCGCGCTGGGCGGCGGTCCGGCGGCGGCGGTGGACAAGCCGACCGAGCCGGGTGAGCTGACGCTGATCAGCACCCCGGACGGCATGGCGCTGGCCGACCGGGACGGCAATCCCCTCTATCTGCGGGCGGCGGACCGGCCGGACGTGTCCGGCTGTACGGGCGCCTGCGCGACGGCCTGGCCGGCGGCGATCGGCCGTCCGACCAAGGCGGCCGGCGTCGCCGGACAGACCGCGCAGACCCGCACCGACGCGGCCGGCGCGGACAAGCCGCAGGTCATCTACAACACCCACCCGCTGTACTACCACCGGGGCGACCGGCCGGGGCGGCCCGGCGGCCAGGACGTGCCGGGCTGGAGCCTGGTCGCCGCCGACGGCAGCGCGCTGCGGCCGGCCGCGGCCGCCCCGCCGGCGGTGGACGCCCCCGGCGGGGCCACCACCCAACTGCCCACGATCTCCTCGACCGCGGCCAGGGGGTCCACCACCGCTCCGCCGACCGCGCCGCCGACCGCCCCGACGGGCCGGCCCACCCCTGGCTCCGGGCAGACCTCAGAGCCCGCGGCCCCACCGAGCGAGTCCGCCCCCGTCGGCGCGCTCCGGGCGACCCCCACCGGCGCGACGCGCGGCGGAGCCGATCACGGGGCGGCCGCCCGTACCGGCCCCAGCAACGCCGACCTCGCGCTGGCGCTCGGCGCGGCCGCGGCCGCCGCGGCCGGCGCCGGGCTGTGGCTGCGTGTGCGCCACGGCACGCACCACCGCCGAAGCCGGGGCGAGCCCCGCTGAGCCGCGATCGCCGGGGGCCGGGAGGCCGGCCGGGCCGCCGGGCGCGCGGCAGGCCGGGCGCGGTCTCCAGCCGTGGCTCCAGCAGTACGGCGGTGAAGGCGGCCTTCACCGCGTCCGCCCTGTGCGCACTGGCGGCTCTCCTGCTGACCTTCGACCCGGTGCACCGGCTCGCGGAACGCTCCGCCGTCCCGCCGCCGGGCCCGACCGCCCCGGTGCGGCTGCGGATCCCGGCCCTCGGTCTCGACGCGCCGGTCCTGGCGCTCGCGCTGGACGACCGGGGGAGGCTGGAGGTGCCGGAGTTCGAGGACGCGATGAAGGTCGGCTGGTACCGGCTGGGCCCCCGCCCCGGCCAGCCGGGTCCGGCGGTCCTGGTGGGCCACCGGGACGCCCCGGCGGAGGAGGGCACCGGCGACCGGGACGGCTTCCGTAACGCCGTCTTCGCGCGGCTGGGCCGGGTGGGAGTGGGCGATCTGATCGAGGCGGAACGGGCGGACGGGCAGCGGCTGCACTTCACGGTCACCGGCGTGGAGACCTACCGCACGGACCGGTTCCCGACGGACCGCGTCTACGGTCCCGTCCCCGGCCCGGAGCTACGGCTGATCACCTGCGGCGGCGCGATCGGCAAGAACGGCCACTGGGACTCGAACATCGTCGTCAGCGCGAGCCTGTCTGCTCCGTCGACGCCGGCGTCCGCGGAGGTGTCCCCGCCACCCGCTGGCTCACGCCCGCCGCGGTGACATCGTCGGCGTACCGGCTACCCGGCGTCCCCGGCATCCACCGCGCGCCCGGACCCGCTCAGGCGGCCAGGTCGTTGTCCTGAGACCGCGACTCCGGGATGTCCAGCGGCGTGGCCCGCCCGGCCTCGTCCTCGTCTTCCGTCTCCGACCGGTCCGCGCGCTTCGACCGGACCAGCCGCCCCACCCGGGGCGACCGCGCGACCGCCGACACGACCGGCGTGAGCAGGGCCAGCGCGAGCGGCGCGAGCAGCAGCGCGACGGCCGTGCCGAGCGCGAAGCCGCCGATGACGTCCGTCGGGTAGTGCACGCCCATGTAGACGCGGCAGAAGCCCTCCAGCACCGCGAGCGCGATGCCGGCCAGGCCGAACTTCCGGTGGGCGACGAAGAGGCCGACGCCCATCGCCATGGCGAGCGTCGCGTGGTCGCTGACGAACGAGAAGTCCGTCTTGCCGGACGCCAGGACCTCCAGCCCCCGGTGCGAGACGAACGGCCGGGGCCGTTCGACGAATCCGCGGATCGGAATGTTGACGAGGACGGCGAGACCCGCCGCGAGCGGGGCCCAGATGAGCCCGGCGACCGAGGCCACCGCCTGCGTCTCGCCCTCCCGCCGGCGCACGCTCCACCAGCACCAGATCACCAGCAGGACCAGGGCGAGCAGGATGCCGTACTCACCGGTGAACGCCATCATGCGGTCGAACCAGCGGGGTGCGTCCGCTGTCAGTCCGTTGATGTCGTAGAGCAGGCTGACGTCGGGGTTCGACCCATCTCTCGCGAGTCCAGCCATGCTGCGGCCCCTTGCCTCGTCAGCTGCGGGCACACCCCGGCGTGCGCCCTTCCATCAACCCCCGTGGTTGTCCTGGTCACCGCATGCACGCCATGCACGTCCGTTGCTGCTGTCCCAGTACCAGGGAACGCCCTGACTCCTGGTTACGTTCCACTCTCCACCGAATGATCACTCAGACGTTATCGAAGAGAGACGCATCGCCGCAGCTCAGGACCACCACTTTACGCAGAGTTCAAGCCATGTCACCCGGCTTGTCACGCTTTCGGGAAGCTCTTCGGGAGCGCCTTCGCGCCGTCCGCGGTGACCCGCGTCGCGCCGAAGTAGTCCGGTGTATCGATCTTGTCGAAGCGGATCACGGCCCCGGTGAAGGGAGCGTTGATCATGTAGCCGCCGCCGACGTAGAGCCCGACGTGCCGGATCGCCCGCGAGTTGTTCAGGTCGTCCGAGAAGAAGACGAGGTCGCCCGGCAGCAGCTCGTCCCGCGAGGGGTGCGGCCCGGCGTTGTACTGGTCGTTCGCGACGCGCGGCAGCTCGATCCCGACCGTCCGGTAGGCGGCCTGCGTCAGCCCGGAGCAGTCGAACCGCCCCTTCTGCTCCGGAGTCCCGTTCCCGCCCCACAGATACGGCGTGCCGAGCTTCTTCTGCGCGAAGTAGATGGCCCCGGCGGCCTGCCGCGAAGGCTCGACCCGCCCGACGGGCCGCGCGAAGCTCTGCTCCAGGGTCGTGATGACCTTCACGTAGTTCTGCGTCTCGCGATAGGGCGGCACGCCCTTGTACTTGATGACGGCGTACGCCCCCGCGTTGTAGGCGGCCAGCATGTTCTTGGTCTGATCGCCCGGCACATCCTTGACGTATCCGGCCAGTTTGCAGTCGTACGACGCGGCTGACGGAATCGCGTCGGCCGGATCCCACACATCCCGGTCGCCGTCCTTGTCCCCGTCGAGCCCGTGCACGGCCCAGGTCCCGGGGATGAACTGCGCGATCCCCTGCGCCTTGGCGGGGCTCTTGGCCTTCGGGTTCCAGCCGCTCTCCTGGTACAGCTGGGCGGCGAGCAGTGCGGGGTTGATGGCGGGGCACAGGTTGCCCCACTTCTGTACGAGCGGCTGGTACAGCGCGGGCACGGCCCCCTTGGCCAGCCCCACAGCCCGCCCGCCGCCCCCGGCGGCCAGGCTCGCGGCGGCGGAGTACGTACCGATCACGAGCAGCCCGAGGAAGCTCAGGGCCAGCCCGATCCCGATCCCACTCGCCACCCAGAATTTCCGCACCCCCCAACCCTCCCCCATCGGCGCGGGATTCACTGCCGATTTCCAGCCGCTCGTGTCGGCGCCCCGTCCACGAAGCTGCCTGACGGCTCGTCAGCCTGTCGGCACGTCACCCGTACAGCGGGAAGCGCCCGGTCTCCACGTCGAGCGACAGCGGCGCGGGCAGCGGCACGGTCTCGCCGTACTTGCCGCGCAGGGTGTCCGCGTAGCTGCCGCGCTCGGGCCGGGTGTGCAGGGCCCAGATGCCATGCCGGGGGTCGATGACGAGGAGGGTCTTGACCCCGGCAGTGGCATACCAGTCCTGCTTGCTGGTGATCTCTCTGACCTTCTCGGACTTGGAGATCACCTCGACAGCGAGCTCGACATCACGCGGGTCGATCAGCCAGTCGTCCGACTCAAGGAAATCCGCCGGGCAGATGGTGAGGTCCGGGGTCACGTAGTCGTCAGGGTCGTCGGGCATCTCGACGGACGCCACTTCTACCGCCACGAGCTCCGCAGGCAGCGCCGGCCTGATCGACTGTTCGAGCCGGTGGATCACACCCGCGTGCTTTCCACGCGGAGTCGGAGACATCACGAGGCTTCCCCCCAGGACCTGAACCCGCAGGCCGGTCGACTCTTCGATCTTCTCGGCGACCTCGCGCAGATTGCCGGGACGCGGGCGCAGGACGGGCACATGCATGGTGTCTGGCCTCCGTCTCTGCGACCTCTGCGGCGTCGGCGCTGCGCGGGCGGGTCCAGGTGGAGGTCCCGCATCCCGCGCGGGGGTGACTCCACCGTACTGGGCCGCGCATGCGTGCGTACGGCTGCCGGTCACGCGCGCGGTTCGCATTCGACCCAGAGCAGCTTTCCGGCCCGGCCGGACGCCGGGTCGCCGAGGCGGTACGCGCCCCAGTTGTCCGCGCACTGCCGTACGAGGTGGAGCCCGCGCCCACGCTCGGCGAGGCCGGCCGGGGGACCGGCCGGAATCCCGTCGCCGAAGGGCGCGGGAATGTGCGGATTGGTGTCCCACACGCTCACCCGCAGCCGGCGGCGCTCCATGGCCCGGAGCCGCAGCATGTACGGGCCGTCGGAGTACCGGTGGGCGTTGGTGACCAGTTCACTGGCCAGCAGTTCGGCGGTGTCGGTCAGCTCGGCCATGCCGTGCGTACGCAGGACCGCCCGGAGGGTGCTGCGCGCGATGCCGGGCGCGCGGGGATCGTGCGGGAGTTGGAGGGTGTACGCCCAGGGCGGGGATACGGTGGCCATCGAAGTCTCCGATCGCGGAGGGAAGTTGGCTGTAGTGCGCTGCGCTGCGCTGCCCGGTGACCAAGTCGCTCCGTCGAGCGGGGTGCTTCCGGGTGGGTGGCCTGGGTCATAAGCTAGCGTCCCCGCCTAAGTTATTTAGCCGTCTCCGCTGAATAGCTAGGCGAACCATCCGTGTGGGTGACAACTCGTCGAGGAGAATCGGATGCCAGTGAGGAGCAGTCCCAGCGCGCGGCAGCTGCGGTTCGGTGCCGAACTCCGTAAGTTGCGCGAGCGGGCAGGGCTCACGTCAACCGAGGCCGGACAGCTCCTCGGCATCAAACAAGCCCAGGTCAGCAACATGGAAGCGGCCAGGTTCGGCGTCAGTCCAGAGCGGCTGCGCGCCATGGCACGCCATTACTCCTGCACCGACGAACCGCTCATCGAAGCCCTCATCGGCATGACCGGAGAGCGCAAGCACGGATGGTGGGAGGAGTACCGGGACATCCTCCCGGCCTCCCTGCTCGACCTCTGCGAACTGGAGCACACCGGCCATGAGTTGCGCACGGCACACACGTCCCACATTCCCGGCCTGCTACAGATCGCCGATCACGCACGCGAGATCTTTCGTCAGGTGCTCCCGGCCTACACGCCGCCCGAGATCGAGCACCGGGTCTCGCACCGGATCAAACGTCAGGTCGTGCTGTTCCAGGACAGCCCTCACCCGTACAAGGCGATCATCCACGAGGCTGCGCTGCGCATGCAGTTCGGCGGGCCCGCGGTGGCGAGGCGGCAGCTGCTGCACCTTCTCGACATGGGCGAGCGGGAGCACATCACCCTCCACGTCATCCCGTTCGCGGCGGGCGCGTACCCGGGTGCCGGCCAGTCGATCTACTACGTACACGGATCGGTCCCCCAGCTCGACACCGTCCAGCTAGATCAGGCACACGGTCCCAAGCTCGTGGACGCCGAAGCCGAACTGCAGGTGTACCGGCTCGTCCTCGAACGCATGGAGGCGCTCGCCCTCAAGCCGGACGAGTCGTACAGGTTCATCCACACCATCGTCGAGAGCCTCTGAAGGAAGCAGATGACCCCGCACACATGGCAGAAGTCCTCGTACTGCGGCACGGGCGAGTCCTGCGTACACGTCGCCTCGATCAACGGGACGGTCAGACTGACCGAGAGCAGCGACCCCCGCGGGTCCATACTCCGGACCGGCCCCGCCACCTGGTCCGCCCTGCTGCGCGCCATCAAGGAGAACCGTGTCTGAGATCCCCGCAGACCTCACATGGACCAGGGCCGCGCCGGACGACGCAGAGGGTCCCGGGCCGTGGATCGAGGTCGCCGCCGGGCCGGACGACCTGATCTACATCCGGGAGACCAGCGACCCGCAGAACGTCGTCACCACGACCCAGCGCAAGTGGGACGCCTTCGTGAAGGGGGTCATGGCAGGCGAGTTCGACCACTTCGCAGAGCTCGACGGCCAGGGCCCGGTCACGTAGAGGCCGAATACGTCACCCGGATGGCAGTGACCTAGCCGGGGGCGAGGAGTGAGGCGAAACCCGGGGCCGCCCGGTTTGTGAGTATGGCGGGCCGGGTCGGACCGTCAAGGGCGCTCCCTTCGGTCGCGTCGCTGCGCGATGGCCTTCGGCCACCCGTGACTGTCCGCCCCGTCCCGCTGGTGCAGGTGAGTGTCGGGCGGCCCCGGGGAGCGGGGCCCCACCAAAGCCCCGGGAGTGGCCCAGCTCTCGTCGGTGACCTCAGCCCGGTGGCTGGGACAAGACACGCACCGGGTTCAGGGGCGGCTGGCCTCGGCATAGCGGCCGACGGCCGCCTGTTGCACCGGGACAACGCCCAATCCGAGGTGAGACGACACCAAGCGGCCGAGGGGGCCCGCAGGCGGGCCATAAAACCCGGCAAATCGGACAGGATTGAGGCCCTGCGGACCTCACATACGGACTGACGTCAACGCACCTCGGCTCCACCGGCCTGCGGCCGCTAAGCCGGGGCCGGGCCCATCCCGGACCGACCGCGCACCACCCACCACCCGGTGGCCGCTAAGCCGGGGCCGGGCCCATCCCGGGCATGCCGCGCATCTTGTCGCCACCCACCGGCCTGCGGCCGGGGGCCGACCGGGACCAGCAGCCGGTGGATCCCCGGGGCCCCGCTCCGGGGGCCGCCCCCTCAACAAGCAGTAGCGGTGGAGGGACGGGAGTCCAGGGTGGCCGAAGGCCATCGCGCAGCGACGCGACGAAGGAGCGCCCTTGACGCCCGGCCCGGAGCCGCCATCATGACAACCGGGCGGCCCCCTCCCCGAACGAACTCGCCCCCGGCCAGCCCCGCTCGTAGACCCGAACCACCCACCCCCGGGACACGCCGCTACCCGAACGGCTCCCCCGCGCGGGCCACACCGTTCGCTCGCCCGCCAATCATTGCCCGGCGTCACTGCGCGTGATACACAGAGTGACGATATGCCCTTGCGATCGGCGACACGTGAGGGATCGGGTAAAGAGAGCCGCCAAGTCGACATACGCGCGCGGTTCATCAGCGAAGATAGTGCGTGGCCCCTGCCGTCCGGCGCGGGTCACGGAACTACCCAACAGGGGCGGTGAGTTACATGATCCTGGCAGCCGAGAAGGGCGACATCACCACCATCATCGGCGGAATCGCCCCCAACTGGGGGCCGTTCGGGAGCCTGGGCGCAGAGGCGAAGGTAATGATCGAGGTCGTCATGGCCATCGCGATCCTCCTCTGCCTCGGCATCGCGATCTGGGGCGCCGCCAAGCAGCGCATTGGCGCGACGGCCCTGCGGGACACCTTCAGTGCGGAGCAGGGCAAGGGACTGATCGTCGCCGGTCTGACCGGCGTCTTCATCATCGGATCCCTCGGCACGCTCTTCACCATCGTGTACGGGATGGCCGTCTAGCCCCGGCGAGTCCCCGCAAGTCCTCACCGGGCCCGCCCGGACCACCCCGACACCATCCGTCCGTCGTGCCCACCGGCAGAGGTTGCGTCTCCCTGATGTCGAGTCACCACTCCGCGCCCGCGCGGAAACCAGCCCGGCTACCGTCGTACTACGACGCGGAACTGCACACGGCTGAGGGGGCCCACGCGGTATGAGTCACGACGACCAGCACGGCTACGGCGACCGCGGCGACCGTGTGGGCGGCGCCGGCCAGACCCGCACGCGCCTCCCCGAGGCGCCGGGCGCCGACGTCTACGGCGGCGCCAGACGCCCCGTACGCAGCTCGCGGAGCCTGGCGGCGGTGGTGGGCGTGGTGGCACTGCTGATCGCGGCTATCGCGTTCGCGAACCGCGGCGGTGGCGACGACGCCGGGGCGGCGGCAGGCGCGGGCACGAAGCGAGCGGAGGCGGGCCCGACGGCGGCGACGGGCGTGAAGCCGGTGGAGGGCAAGAACGGCGGCATCGCATCGGGCTTCGCGAAGACTGCGCAGGGGGCGCAGTCCGCGGCGGCGAATTACGCGGTGGCGCTGGGTTCTGACGGCATGTTCAACACGACCCGTCGCCACCAGATCGTGCAGTCGATCTCCGATCCCGGTGCGCTGAGCAAGCTCCGGGCCGGCTTCGACGCCGACTACTCGCCTTCGTTTCTCGCACAGATCGGCCTGACAGCCGACGGCCGTGCGCCTGCCGGTTCGACGTTCGTCAGCCGGACGATCGCTGCCGGTACGAAGGTGCAGAGCTTCAGCGCCACAGCCGCGAAGGTGGACGTCTGGTGTGTGGGCCTCTTCGGGCTGACGGGGGACAAGTCGACCAAGCCTGTGACCAGCGGCTGGTTCACAGTGACGGTGCAGCTCAAGTGGGCCGGCTCGGACTGGAAGGTACTGGACACCAGCCAGAAGCAAGGACCCACGCCGGTCACTGGTGACAACCCCGTGTCCGGGTCCGATGAGATCAGCGGCGCAGTCAATGGATTCGGAGGGTTCACGTATGCCCGGTAACCCTCGGCACCGGACCTCCAAGGTCGCCGCTGCCCTGGCGGCTCTCCAGACCGCGGCCCTCGTCTTCGCTGCCCGAGCTGCTGCCGCTCCGTCCCCGACGCCAACACCGACGCCCAGCAACAGCAGCGACCCCTGCGAACTCATTGCGGGCCCCGCGCGCGAGTACTGCGACAGCAGCGAACCCGGATCCGGGCCCACCCGGCGCGCGCCCGGCGATCCCATGGAGCAGCTCGATCCGCTCTCCTCCCTCGCAAGGGGCTGCGCCGACGCCGCCGCCTGGATCGTCACCAAGCTGTCCGACGCCGTGAAGAACACCGCCACCGTGGACTTCACCAACGCCGCGTTCCTGCGCCAGTACGCCGTCGTCTTCGCCGCGTCCACCGTGCTCACGCTCGTCCTCTGGCTGCTCGCCGTAACCAAGCGCGCCATCCGCGGCGTGCCGCTGGCCACCGCGCTGTCCGAGGCGATCGGGTTCCTCTGGCTGACCGTCCTCGCGTCCGCCTTCACCCCGCTGATCCTCTACACCATCGTCTCGGCCACCGACGGCGTCACCGAGGTCATCTCCTCCGGCACCGGCGGGCAGACCGACGTCTTCTTCGGCTCCTTCGCCGAGGCGCTCAAGAAGGGGGAGGACATCGGCGGCGGGCCGATCATGCTGATCGTCGTCTCGCTGGTGACCGTCCTCGCCGCCGGCGTGCTCTGGCTGGAGCTGGTGATCCGGGCCGCCCTCCTGTACGTCGGCGCCCTCCTCGGCACCGCCGTCTACGCCGGCCTCGTCGACAAGAACATGTGGGGCCACGTCCGCCGCTGGGCCGGGATCATGATCGCGGTGATCCTCGTCAAGCCCGTCATCGTCATCGTCCTCGGGCTCGCCGGGGCGCTCTCCGCCGACGACGGACCCAACGCCTTCTCCGCCGTCGTCTCCGGGCTCGCGATCATCCTGCTCGCCATCTTCGCCTCCGCGATGATCTACCGCTTCGTGCCCGGCTTCGGCGACGAGATCTCCTCCGCCCGCTCCAACCGCAAGCAGGCCACCGACGGCTCCAAGGCCGCCGCCGTCATCAGCTCCCCCGCCGCCCTCGTCTCGCAGGGCATCAAGACCCACAGCAGCCGCGGCGGCGGCCAGGGCGGGGGCAACAGCGGCGAGGCCGCCCAGTCCCGGCCGGCCAACCCGCTCTCGGGCGGCGTGGCGGCGCACAGTTCCCGCGGTTCCGGCAGCGGATACGGGAGCGGAAGCGGGGTCGGCGGCGGAACTGTCCCCTCCGCCGCACCCCCGCCCCGTACATCCGGCACAGGTACCAGCACCAGCACCAGCAGCACGGGAGGTGAAGGGCGTTGACGACCCAGTCCCATCCGGTCGCGCCCCGCCGTACGTATCTGATCGGCCGCGCCCGGCCGAACGCGATCGTCGGAAAGAACCGCGAGACCGGCGAGATCGCGCTGATCATCGGCGGCGCGTTCCTCGGCATGATGAGCGGGCTGATCGTCCCCGTCCTGTCACTGCGCATCGCGCTGCTGATGGGCTTCCCCATGCTCGCGCTGGCCGTGGTGTACCTGCCGTACAAGCACCGCACCTTCTACAAGTGGTTCGAGATCAACCGCAGCTACAAGCGCGCCCTGCGCCGCGGCACCGCCTACCGCTCCGGCGCCATGGAGGCCGGGGTACGGGCCGACGGCAAGGAGATCGAGGTCGGGCCGCCCCCCGGCATCGGGCGGATCAACTGGCTCGCGGCGCCCTTCGGCCCCGACGAGATCGCCGTACTGCTGCACGCGGACCGCCGCACCGTGACCGCCGCCATCGAGATCGAGGGCCCGGGCGTCGGGCTGCGCGACAGCGAGGACCAGGAAGCCCTGGTGGACCGTTTCGGCACGCTCCTCAAGCACGTCGCCAACGGAGACGGCTTCGTGACGCGCATTCAGATGCTCGCGCGCACCCTCCCCGCCGACCCCGACGCGCACGCGAAGGACGTGGGGCAGCGCGGCGACCACAACGCCCCCGGCTGGCTCCGCGACTCGTACGACCAGCTGCAGTCGATGGTGTCCACCTCCAGCGAGCAGCACCGCGCGTACCTCGTCGCCTGTATGCACTACACCCGCGAACTGGCCGCCGAGGCCAACGCCATGGCGCGCGCCGTCAGCCCCCGTACGGGCCGCAGGCTCGACAGGGACGCCGGCCTCGCCGTCGTCATGGCCCGCGAGCTGACCGACATCTGCGCGCGCCTCGCCGAGGCCGACATCCGGGTACGGCAGCCGCTCGGCCAGGGCCGGCTGGCCTCCCTCGTGCACTCGATGTACGACCCGGACCACCCCATCGACCACATCCAGGCGATGACCAAGCGCAACGCGTGGCCCGCCGAACTCGACGCGGTGGAGCCCACCTACCTCCAGGCCAAGACGCGCGAGTCGTCGACCCGCGCGCCCTGGTGCCACGCCACGGCCTGGGTGAAGGAGTGGCCGATGACCCCGGTCGGGGTCAACTTTCTCGCGCCGCTGCTCGTCCACACACCGGACGTCATCCGCACGGTCGCCGTCTGCATGGACCTCGAACCCACCGAGGTCGCCATCGAGCGGATGCTGACCGAGAAGACGAACGACGAGGCGGAGGCGAGCCGCGCCGCCAAGATGAACCGGACCGTCGACCCGCGCGACATCGCGGCCCACGGGCGACTCGACCAGAGGGGTGAAGATCTGGCCAGTGGTGCGGCGGGAGTGAACCTCGTCGGGTACATCACGGTGTCTTCGCGATCGCCGGAGGCGCTGGCCCGCGACAAGCGGACGATCAGAGCATCGGCCGGCAAGTCGTACCTGAAGCTGGAGTGGTGCGACCGCGAACACCACCGTGCCTTCGTGAACACCCTGCCGTTCGCCACCGGCATCCGCCGCTGACCCGAGCGCCAACCGGAGAGATTGGGGCAGAGCCGCATGCGAGATCCGCTGTCCGCACTGACGGACGCCTTCACCAGCTTCGTGTTCGGGAAGGTGGAGACGACGCGGCTGCCCGTACGTACGTCGACCGGACAGGCGCAGGCCGTCTACCTGCCCACCGCGGCGCCCGGCCTCGGCGACTCGGGCGTGATCATCGGGCGCGAGGTCTACAGCGGCAAGGGCTACATCTACGACCCCTTCCAGCTGTACGGGCAACAGCTGCCGGCCCCGCACTGGCTGGTCCTCGGCGAGTCCGGCAACGGCAAGTCGGCGCTGGAGAAGACGTACGTCCTGCGTCAGCTCCGCTTCCGCGACCGGCAGGTCGTCGTCCTCGACGCGCAGGGCGAGGACGGCGTCGGCGAATGGAACCTCATCGCGCAGCAGCTGGGGATAACTCCCATCCGGCTCGACCCGATGGCCGCGCTCGACGGCGGCATCCGGCTCAACCCGCTCGACCCGGCGATCACCACGACGGGCCAGCTGGCCCTGCTCCGTACGATCATCGAGGTCGCGATGGGGCACGGCCTCGACGAGCGGTCCGGCTTCGCGCTGAAGGTCGCGCACGCCTACGTCAACGAGACGATCCTGGAGCGGCAGCCCGTACTGACCGACATCGTCGAGCAACTGCGCCACCCGGAGCTGGAGTCGGCCGAGGCGATGAACGTCGACATAGACGATGTACGGGCGTGGGGCCTGGACGTGGCGCTGGTGCTGGACCGGCTGGTCGACGGTGACCTGCGGGGCATGTTCGACGGGCCGACGACCGTCGGCATCGACCTGGACGCGCCGCTGATCGTCTTCGACCTGTCCCACATCGACCGGAACTCGATCGCGATGCCGATCCTGATGGCGATCGTGGGCGTCTGGCTGGAGCACACCTGGATCCGCCCCGACCGGAAGAAGCGCATCTTCCTGGTCGAGGAGGCCTGGCACATCATCAACTCGCCCTTCGTCGCCCAGCTCTTCCAGCGGCTGCTGAAGTTCGGCCGGCGGCTGGGGCTGTCGTTCGTCGCCGTGGTCCACCACCTGTCGGACGTGGTGGACGGCGCGGCGGCGCGGGAGGCGGCGGCGATCCTCAAGATGGCCTCCACGCGGACGATCTACGCCCAGAAGGCGGACGAGGCGCGGGCGACGGGACGGGTACTCGGCCTGCCGCGCTGGGCGGTCGAGATCATCCCGACGCTCACACCCGGCATCGCGGTGTGGGACGTCAACGGAAACGTGCAGGTCGTCAAGCACCTGATCACGGAGGCAGAACGGCCCCTGGTCTACACGGACCGCGCGATGACGGAGAACTCGGTGCCGGACGCGTCGCAGGACCCGTCGGACGTTTCGGATGTTCCGGAGGACGTGCGCGCCGCGGAACTGGAGGCGGAGCGGCGCGCCGCGCTGATCGAGCAGCAGATGAACGAGTCCTCGGAATCCACGGTGGCCTGACATGCCGTACGGTGACCGCTCCCGCCGCGAGGAGCGCGGCGTTCCGGACTCGCTGCTGGTCGGACTGCTGGCGTTCCTGCTCGGACTGACCGTGCTGGTCTGGACGGCCACGGGGCTGGCGGCCCAGTTCGCGCGCGGCACCTGGCCGTCGACGGTCACATTCGCCCGTACGCCGGCGGCGATGCGTGCGCTGGTCTCGGAGCCGCATGACATAGCGGGGGCGTGGCCGGACACGGCGGCGGAACAGCTTTCGGGGTACGGGCTGTTCTGGGGCATCTTCATCAGCGAGCTGATGGTGGTGTTCGTGCTGACGGTGTTCGTGATAGGCGTGCTGGCCCGCTGGAAGGCCGTACGGGCGAACCGCCACGCGGGTCGCGGCGGCCCTGCGACCGCCGCCGCGGACTTCGGCGCGGGATACGGCGCGGGCTTCGGCGCAGCGGGACGGGAAGCGACTGTCGGGCATGGCGTCTCGGCGCCCGTCGAGCAGGGCGTCGCGCCTGCGGGCGGGTACGACGTCCCGGTCCCGGGCGGGCATGGTGTTGCCGCGGCCGCCGGACTCGAGGCCCCGGGCGCGCCTTCGGCTCAGCCGGGCGGCACCACCGGGCCCCTCGCTTCTCCGCACAGCACTGCGGCCGGTGCGGCCGGTGCGCCGGCATCCGTACCCGCGCCCCGGGTCCCCGCCGTGCTGTACGGCCCGGCAGCCGACCGGCGGCCCAGCGCACTGCGGGCCATCGCGGACGCAGCGGGCCCCGCGCTCGTCGTCACGTCCGACCCCACCCTGTGGGCGGAGACGAAGGACGCCCGCGCCAAGCTCGGCCCGGTCCTCCTCTACGACCCCTCACACCTGTGCGACACGCCGGCCCGCATGCACTGGTCGCCCAGCGCCGGCTGCGAGGCCCGCGACATCGCCGCCGCCCGCGCGGCCGCGCTCCTCGCGCCCGTACGCCCGACGGCCCGGCTCGACACCGCCGTGGCCGACACGGCGGAAACGCTCCTGCGGTGCTGGCTGCACGCCGCGGCGATCGACAACCGGCCGTTCAAGCAGGTACACCGGTGGGCCCAGGGCAACAGCGCCCACGAGCCCGTACGCATCCTGCGGACGCATCCCAAGGCCGCGTCCGGCGCGGCGGGCGAGCTCGAGTCGGCACTCACCGCCCACACGGAACGCCGCGAGATCGCACAGGAGTTGACCGCACGGACACTCTCCGCACTCTCCTCGATCCATATCCGCGACGCTTGCACTCCGAACCGAACGGATTCGCTCACCTTGGAATCATTCGTGGACGAGGGGGGAACTCTTTACTTGGTGGGTGAAGCAATCGAGGATCCCCGCTCGCGCCCCGGCGCGATGCCGTTGCTCACCGCACTTGCATCAAGCGTGGTCGAGCACGGCCGCCGCATGGCCGCACGGTCATCCGACGGTCGGCTCGACCCACCACTCACGCTCGTTCTGGACGACGTCGCGGCCGTCGCTCCGCTTCCCCAGCTTCCGGGGCTGCTGACGACCGGGCCGGGCCAGGGCCTGCCGGCCCTGGCGCTGCTCCGCTCGCAGGAACAGGGCCGCGCCCGCTGGCCGAACGACGCGCTGCCGGTGTCGTAGTTGGTACCCGGCCAACCAGGCTCAGGGGCGCGCGAGTGCCAACTCGACCTCCAGGGCGAACGGATCGCCCGCGAGCGGGACGGTCTCGCCGGTCAGTGCGAAGCCGAACTTCCGGTAGAACGCCTGGGCGCGCGCGTTCGCGTCATGGACGTACAACCGCACCCGCTCCATCCGCGGCTCGTCCAAGGACCAGGCCCACTGCACAGCGGCCTCGAAGAGCGCCTGGGTCAGCCCGCTGCCCCGGTGCTCGGGACGCACGAAGACACCGACCAGGTGCGCCTGGGCCATCGGGATCGCCTCGCCGAAGAAACCGGTGCTGCCCGCTTCCTCGACGAGCACGACAACCATGCCGTCCCACGCACCGTCAGGTCCCTCGGCGATGAACTGCCGGCTCTGTCTGCCGTGCGCCGCGCCGGCCGTGCGCTCCTGCCAGTAGGAGTCCGGTCGGGCGACAGCCTGCTCACGGGTCTCCAGAAAGGCGACGGGAGCGGCCGGATCCTCCAGCGCGGCGATCCGCAGATCCCTGACCTTGGGCCATTCCTCGGCACGTACGGCGCGAATGACGTGTTCCATGGAGAGATACAAACGCGAGGGGCCGCGGGACCGCAACCGGGTTTGCCGGTACTCCTCCGGACTGCTGCGAACTGACCCTAAACGCAGAAAAGCCCCGCACCATGACGGTGCGGGGCTTTCCCACAATGATTGTTCGGCGGCGTCCTACTCTCCCACA